>JAQUAH010000097.1 GCA_028687345.1 Candidatus Omnitrophota bacterium
GATTCGCCAATTCATCTGCAACCAAGGGTTTTTCCAAAGACTTAACTATAATTAATATATAGCAACCTAGCGCTAATAAAAAAATTAATTTATAAAATGCATTATTGATACTGACGCCTTTAAACATGCGTTTTTTGTTTCTCCCAGAGCTTAAGATACGATATGCAATAAGTAATCGCCGAGGTAATGCAAACCATCAGGCCCTCTACCCCGTCTAGAAACCCCTTTTTATAGATAAATTTATATAAAAAAACCATGGTTGGCTTAATGAGAAAATAAAAAAATACATTAAGATGAGAAATCCTGTATCCTTTACTCATCAGGTCCTCTGCATTTAAAGTCGAGTATCGCTCTAAGCGTATGACATATTCAGAAATATTTTCCTGGCCAAAATGCAGTATGTGGTTTTTCATAATCCCGACCTTGCCCTTCGGGATAAAATCATCCAAATATCTTAAACTGGTATTAAAATTCCCCTTTTCTTTATTAAAAAGCCTTGTATTGTTTGGGTCATACCATCCGCAGTGTCTTATTCCTTTTCCAAAATAGACCGTTAAAAAACGGAATTTAAAGGCGCTGTATTCCTCTACCGATCGGGAAAATTTTTCTTTAATCTCTTCTTTTAATTCCTGCGGGATAACCATATCTGAATCTACCATAAAAACCCAGCTGTTAGAGGTAAACTGGAGCGCATCATGCCTCTGTTTAGGAAAACCAGTAAAATCTTTTTGATAAATCTTGTCAGTAAACTCTCGGGCTATTCCTAAGGTCCGGTCTGTGCTAAAACTATCAAGGATGATAATTTCATCTGCCCATTTAACGCTCTCTAAACAGCCCCTTATATGTTTTTCTTCATTTTTTGTAAGTATTACTACGGATATTTTATTCATAAGTATCCCTCACCTAATTTAATTCCGGCTATTTTCTATAAGTTCGGAATATACCTTTTGTATCTCTTCGGCATTTTTCTTTATGCTGAATTTTTCCTCTACTATTCTTCTCGCTTCTTCGCCGATTTTTTTTGCTGCTGCCTTATTGTTAATAAAAAAAGTTGTCTTTTCTGCTATTGAGCCGGGGTTTCTGGGTTCGACCAGAAATCCGCTAATGCCATTTTCAATCAGCTCCGGCGTACCTGCGGCATTAACCGCTACTATAGGCTTAGCGCTTGCCATTGCCTCTAAAATAACCCTGGCACAGGCCTCAAGATGTGAAGTAAAAACAAAAATATCAATGGCAGCGTAAACCTGAGGCATATCTTCTCTGACTCCGGTAAAAATTATTTTTTCCTCTAGGCCCAGATTAATAACCATACCCCTTAGGGCTTTCTCCATATATTTATCTTCTTTAAAAACCGCTCCTCCTGCCACTAAGAACCGTAAATTTGTTGCCAGCGGCATATCATGCAGCATAATTTTTGCTGCATTAAAAAAATCTTTATACCCTTTAACGGGATGAAATCGCGAAACAATCCCCACTACGACTTCATCTGTTTTAATCCCGAATTCCTGCCTCACTGAATCCGGATTAACCTGGGGATTAAACTTCTGCACATCTACCCCGTTATAGATGACTTTAACCTTATCAGGTAAATTGCCTTTTTTAAGAAACCTCCTTGCAACTGCAAATGAATTACAGATAATTTTATCCGGAATAAAAGATAACAGTCTATCCGGATCGATTATCTCTTTAGAAATCAAATTGCGCTGATGCCAGATTACAGGGATATGGCTGAGCTTTGCTATAATGGCCCCATACATATGTGTACGGATACTATTGGAATGAATAAGGCGGATATCCTTTTCTTTAATAATATGGCGGAGCTTTTTTACAGCGGCAAAAACACCCAGGCCTCTTCTGATACGGGGGAATCTGTTCGCATAAACTTCAATTCCTAACTTTTTTAATTCAATAAAGAAGGGGCCGGCCTTCGGCAAAATAAAAATAGGATTAAATTTCGACCTATCTATGTTCTTGGCTAAACCGATCAGGCTATTTTCTGCCCCGGAAATCTCAGCTGCCTCGTGCAAAATTAAAATATTTTTAATACCTTCCATAACCACTGTCTTTTTTCTAGGTTAAATTTATCTCTTTTTTTGGATCATTAATAATATTTAACAGCCTCTTCAGCCTCTTTGCGTATGTATGTTCTTGATGAGCGCGCTGATAAGCCCTTTGAGCTATTTCTTTCCTTTCCTGTTCGTGCTGCAAATAATATTTTATTAAACTTTTTAGTTCTTCTATATTTTTATAGGCGATGATTTCTTCTCCTACTTTATAAAATTCTTTAAGTTGGGCAATATTGTTGGTTAAAAGAAACCCTGCGCATGCAGGCACCTCAAATACGCGCGGCGTAACATTAAAAATTTCTTTTTCTACTCCATAAAGGTTATGGATATCAATGATAATTTTTGAGGCATTGTAAATCTTTACTGCTCCTTCGCCATAAACATTCTGTTCTTGATAATTCTTCCCTAAAAGAGGGGATTTTTGCCCCCAGTGCCCCCAAATCTTTAAATCAAAATCCCTTAAGGCCTCCAATATCTTTTGGCGCTCAGGCGATAACGTACCCACAAACGCAACGTCGCTTCCAAATTTCCTAAATTCCTCTTTAGATAAATCTATACGCCTATGTACCCGGGGGAAACATCCTAGCGGCAGGGATTCTATATGTTTAGCTTTTATATCTATAAATTTTAAAATATCCAAAGAGTCTATTATAAATATATAATCGTAAACATAAGATATATTACGCAGGTAATCTCTTCTATACGGAAAGAGCAGGGTATCAAAAACCCAATTAACGGTGATTACCCCTGCCTGATTAATTCTCTTAATCGTCTGAGGCTGTATATTTTCTCCCAGGAGAACCAAAAGCAAATCTGGCTTATATTCACTGACAGCTTCAATCAGCATTTCATTTATACGATTATCCGTAGAAGATTTTACTGCCGGTGATATATCATAAGGAGAAGGCAGCGAAGGCAAAAATGCCCTTATTATGGATTTCAGGCTGGAGATTAATCTGTTTTTTGCGTAAGGGTGCTGTTCAAAATTGAAAAGTGAAACCTCTAAGCCTAAAGATTCTAATTCTTCTTTACAATAACTGCTAATTATACCGCGCACCCGTCTTCCTGCGGGTGCTGCCAGCAGGATTTTCATTTTTGTTTTATCTCTTTGATTACCCTTGCCGGCACTCCTACAGCTATCGAATAAGCAGGGATATCCCTGGTGACTACAGAGCCTGCCCCAATTACTGAGTGAGTGCCGATAGTAACCCCGTCCCGGATAACCACATTTGCCCCAATCCAAACGCTATTTTCTATGACAATCCCTTTCCCCAGCAAGTCCTTGCTAAAACCATCGGTTCCGAGTTTTGCATAATCATGCGAGGAGGAAACAATGGTAGTATGGCATGCGATATGCACATCATCTCCGATCTTGATGCCGCCGTATCCGTAAAGAATAGTGTAGTCGTTTACCGTACAAAACCTTCCTATCTCAATAGTGCCGCCGTTAGTCCTTAATAGGGCATAAGGGGATATTGTCGTGTAATCGCCTATTGTGATTTTTGAATTTTTAAGATTGGCGCAAAGCCGTGCATGCCTTTCCAAAACTACCCCCTCAGCTAAAACAACCCTCCACGGATATCTAATCTCTGTAAGCGGAGAGATATAAACATTTTTTCCGCAGCTACGCACCCCCCTTGGCAAACAGATTAAAGCCTTCAGTAACAATTTTAAAAAATTCTTCTTCGTCTTTAGATTCCCTGTCTGCATATACCTCCTTTTGCTGGCTTAAAATTAACTATTTTACAGCTACTACTTCTATTTCTTCTCCGTAGTCTTTGCCAAGCGAACACATTATTGTTTCCAAGAATGCAAAGCAAGAACGCCATTTTTGCGGCTTTATCCCTCTATTACCAGCCCTGCTATATTTAGACATTAACACGCTATTGTCATATATAGTTTTAGAATGAGAGGTTAAGGTTTTAATCTGAATTTTTCTAAAATGGGACTCCTTGAAAAGCAAGCGTATTGATTTGGGAGAAAAAATAAACATGTGCCTGGGGGCATCTAAACCATACCAATTATTCTTAAAAATTTTATGCCCGAGGGAGAAGGCATTTGGCGTATGCACTACCAAGGACCCTTGCGGTTTAAGAACCCTAAAAACATCTTTAATAACTCCCATTGGGTCGGGTAAATGCTCTAATACATGATTCATGCTAATCATATCAACTAAAGAGTCTGATAATTTTGCCTCTTGAAAATTCCCTTTAAAAACAGGTAAACCTTTTTTTTCTGCACTGGTTGCTGCAACAGTATTCGGCTCTATGCCAAACACCTTCCAACCAAGCTGCTGCATCAATTTTAAATAATCCCCTTCTCCGCAACCGATATCAATAAGCAGGGCACTAACGCCTTCGTTACGAAAAGGAAATAACTCTCCCAGGCCGTATATCGCCCTTGACCTTAAAAGAGGCATCTTAACAAAGAATTTCGCCCATCTGCAAAGCTTGTGTTCTTTGTGAATTGATTTATAGCCATAATAACCGCAGATAATGCTTTCTCTTAAATCATCTCTTAATCCTGCTAAAAGGCGCCTCTTATGCTCTTCAATAACCTCTCCTTCAAAATAGCCACCGTGATACTTCATATGCTCATCAGCTGATAATCTCGGGTCAAGCCAAAATAAGGAGCAGGAAGGACATTTTTTTAGAGTAAATTCTCCCTCCCCGGAAAAACGGTCTTTTAAAGTTGAATAAACCAGTTCTCCTGAAGCACCGCAGATTATGCATTTAGGAAAGTCTTCTAATACGGCAGTGTTCATTTGAATTTATAAAGAATGGTCAAAGATTCTTTGACCTTATCACGCATGACGCTATCCAGCCCCCATCTCCAAACAAAATAAGCGTAAATAAATAACGTTAAGAAGATTGCGGATATATTTCTTAGGGAAAGGAAGCTAAAGTTTAGGCTCTTCAGCCACCAAAATGAAAGGCTGCATAATGCCAGGGGTAAAAAACATCTAAGAACCAACCTGCGGTACCAGTTAAAAATCTTTACTCTGAATAAATCGCATGAGGCCTTGTGTAGAAGGGCTGTATCTAATAAAACACGGATTAACCATGCACATGCGGCGCCATTACCCCCAAACCTATATATAAGAAAAACACTTAAGGGGATGTAGATTATGGTCTCAATCAAATGAAAGACAGCGGGTAGCTGCGGTTTATTCATGCCTTGAAGCGCCACAAAAGAAGGGGCTGCCAACGCATTGATTAAACCTGCAAAGGAAAGGATAACAAGTATACTCGTTGATTTTTGCGCAAAGTCATTACCCATCCATAACTGCAGAAAGACTCTGCCAAAGGCAAGAAAAAAGCATACAAAAAATGCAAAAAGAAATAATATAAACAGGGTGCTGGCATAGTGGAGTTCCTTGCTTATCCGTTCTTTTTCTGTATCCTGGAAAGAGCTAAAAGTAGGCATAAGCACGGATGAAAATGAAGAGCGTATGACTGACAGCCTGTCTATCAAAGAAAAAGGCACTGTGTAATAAGTAAGCGTAGATAATGTCCTTAACGAGGTCAATAATATCTTTTCAATATTTGTTAATATGGGGTCAACTATACTTGAAATGGTCACAAACCCGCCGAATTTAAAAAGCCTAATCAAGCTTGCCTTATCCCAAGATGGTTTGGTAAAAAAAGGTAAGATTCTTTTTATATTTACCCAGTAGATATAAATAGCTAATAAATTAATGACTATATGTGAGGAAATTATTTCTCTTAGTGAGAATCCCATCTTTAAGATGGTTACTGTAACAGCTATCTGCAGCGTATAAAGCATAATCCCTATACGATTCAATATGTCAAACCTTCCTGCGGCTTGAATCGGGCCACTCATAGCTCCTAAAAGCATGAAGATAAAGAAACCTACCGAACCCAACCTGATACAAACGATAGAAATTATTCTTAATTCCGGAGGTATTTTAAGTAATTTTTCAACCAAGACAGGAGCAGAAAAGGCAATCAGAATCATTCCCAATGCCCCTAAGAAAATATAGGCGCCCAAACATGACCAGAATGCGCTGCGTGCCTTCCCCTCTTCCTCAGAGGCAAGATATTGAGAAATATATTTTACAGAGGCAGTCCCCAAACCAAATTTTAAAAAAGAAAAATAACCTATGATTACGCCGACTAAGGTATATATACCGTATATATTTACATTTAGGCTACGTACTATAAATGGCGTGGCGAAAAAGGAAATTGCAAGAACCCAGGTCTGGCCGAGAAAATTCCAGATAATATTCCAGATTATCCTTGTGGATAAACTTTTTTCTTCCATTCTTTAGCCTGTTTCCTTTATTGCCGCTTCTTCCTGTTCCATTAACTGAGGTAAGCATATCAATATCGCCGCCATAAACCAGAACGGCTCCATGATACGGATAATGATGAAAGTATTGGCGCTAAGAGAGTGAAAAAGTAACCCCACAAAACCGGATAAAAACCCCACGGAAAGACCTTTAGCAAAGTCGTCATTCTTTACCAGGGCGGTATAAAAAACCTTTCTCGCCTCCCTAAAAAGCCTCACCAATACCCAGATAAAAAAGATTAATCCTAACAGCCCGACTTCGCAAAGCGTCAAAAATATCTGTCCGTCGATAAAATACCTGCCCACTCCGTAT
>JAQUAH010000098.1:0-3588 GCA_028687345.1 Candidatus Omnitrophota bacterium
GAAATTTGCTACCTGGGCTAGTGCATGCGTTCCGGCATCTGTTCTTCCGGAACCTGCAAGGTGTATCCTTTCCTGCAGAATTTTACTGAGAGCGGACTCTAAGACCGACTGTATGCTTTTTTTCTTTTTATTGCGGGTCTGCACCTGCCAGCCACAATAGCTTGCGCCTTCATATTCTATTTCCAGTTTGAGATTACGCATTCTGCTATCTGGATAGCATTGGTGGCAGCACCTTTGCGCAGGTTATCCGCTACTACCCAAAGCCATAAGCCATTTTTTACAAAGCAATCCTGGCGGATTCTGCCTACAAAGGTTTCGTCTCTACCCTCCGCATCTATAGGCATAGGGTAAAGACTTTTCCTGGGCTCGTCCATTACGATCAACCCGGGAGCTTTAGAAAGGATTTTCCTGACGAGGTCCGGCTCTATCCGTTTTCCGGTTTCGATATAAACTGATTCCGAATGGCCTGTCCTTACCGGCACCCTGACCGTGGTGGCTGAAATTTTAATTTTATTATCGTGCATAATCTTATGGGTTTCTTTCACAAGTTTCCACTCCTCATTGGTATAATCGCATTCACTGAAACCGCCGATATGAGGAAACACATTATAAGCCAATTGCTGGGGTAAGGATTTATTTTCTACATCCACACGCAGGCTGCTAAATCCGCGGGAAGTTATAATAGAGGTTTCTTCTTTTAACTGTTCAACCGCGCTGCGTCCTGCACCAGAGGCAGCTTGGAAAGTACTAACAATAATTCTTTTAATTCCTGCTTTTTTATAAATTGGCCAAAGGGCAACGACCATCTGAATAGTAGAGCAGTTAGGATTGGCAATTATTCCTTTGTGTTTTTTTACATCCTTGGCATTCACTTCGGGAACAACCAATGGGACCTTGGGATCCATTCTAAAATCTGCGCCGTTATCAATTACCACTGCGCCTCTTTTTACTGCCTCACTGGCATAAGTTATAGCTGCTCCCTTTTCGCCTTCGGTTCCGGCAAATAAGGCGATATCTATCCCCTCAAAGCCTTCCGGAGAGATTTGCTTTACCGAATATTTTTCTCCATCTACTTCTATGTCTCTTGCTGAACGCGCAAAGACACGTAATTCTGCGACAGGAAAGTTACGCTGCCTCAAGACGCGCAGCATCTCAACCCCGACAGCACCCACGCCTATAACTGCAACATTATATTTAGATTTCTTCATTCGTATATCTCCCAATCAAAACTTATCTTGTCGTGTGGCAATGCTAGATATTCGCTACAACCAAATCCCCGACTTCAGTAGTCGTATAACCCATTTTCCCGGCTGCAAGTGATTTTAATTTTGTCTGCACAATTTTTATAACTGCATCTTCCACTGCCTTGCCTGCTTTAATCTCTCCAGAATTCTCCAGCATCATCCCTAATGCGCAAATTGCAGCCAGGGGATTAATTACATTCTTACCCGTATATTTAGGAGCACTTCCTCCGATTGGCTCAAACATGGATACGCCCTGCGGATTAATATTGCCTCCCGCAGCAATACCCATGCCGCCTTGAATCATAGCCCCTAAATCAGTAATAATATCTCCGAACATATTGTCGGTAACAATTACGTCAAACCATTCTGGATTCTTCACAAACCACATAGTCGTTGCATCTACATGGGCATAGTCAGTCGTTATATCAGGGTATTCTTTGGCAACCTCATTAAACGTCCTTTGCCAAAGATCCCAGGCATAGGTAAGCACATTTGTTTTACCGCAAAGAGTGAGCTTTTTCTTTCTGTTTCTTTTACGGCAATATTCAAAGGCATAACGCAAGCAACGCTCAACACCCTTACGGGTATTATAGGAAATCTGGATTGCAACTTCGTCTTTCGTGCCTTTATCTTGAAACTCGCCCATCCCTTTATACAGGCCTTCGGAATTTTCGCGCACTACTATAAAATCAATATCTTCCGGTTTTTTGTCCTTCAGAGGGCAAAAGTTAGCATTATAAAGCTTAACCGGGCGTAAATTTATATACTGGTCCAGGGAAAACCTTAATTTTAAAAGGATGCCCGTCTCTAAAATCCCGGGTTTTACCTGCGGATGGCCGATAGCTCCTAAATAAATAGCAGAATATTTCTTTAATTCTTCAATATCAGAATCATCTAATGTCTTGCCTGTCTTTAAATATCTTTCTCCTCCAAAATCGAATATTTTTGTTTCGTATTTAAAATTGTATTTTTTACTGACTGCCCCTAATACCTTCAGGCCTTCGCGAATTACTTCCGGACCGGTACCGTCCCCCGGGATTACTGCTATTTTTTGTACTTTTTCACCCAATTTATTAACCCCCCCTCCTTAACAATGCCTTGTAAGAATTCAGGAAAGGATTGTATTTTGTAAATTTTATTTTTTGTAAGGTTATTTATTATACCACCTGCTAAATCTATTTCAAGCATGTCGCCTTCTGCTATTTCCTCTGTTTTATCTAATTCTAGAAATGGCAACCCGATATTTATGGCATTCCTGAAGAATATGGCTGCGAAGCTTCGGGCAACCACCGCCTGAATACCGCATCCTTTTATGGCAAGCGGTGCGTGCTCGCGTGACGAACCGCAACCAAAATTTTTTCCGGCCACGATGATATCCCCGGGGTTAACCCTACCGACAAAATCCGGCCTTATGCTCTCAAAACAATGTCTGCCTAGTTCCTTTGCATCTGTTGAAACCAGGTATTTTGCCGCAATGATGTCATCGGTGTTTATATCATCGCCTAACTTATGGACTTTGCCCTTAATAATCATGACAATCTTTCAGGATGAGTTATCCTGCCGGTAATTGCAGACGCAGCTGCCACAGCAGGGCTGGATAAATAAACAAAGGATTTAGGGTCTCCCATTCTGCCAATAAAGTTACGGTTAGTGGTGGCAAGCGCCACTTCACCTTCAGCAAGAATTCCCATATGCCCGCCAAGGCAAGGACCGCATGTAGGAGTAGAAAATATACCCCCTGCCTTAACAAAAATTTCCGCCAGCCCTTCGTTTACTGCCTGAAGGTAAATCTTCTGTGTAGCCGGGATAACGATTAATTTAAGTCCGGTTTCAATCTTTCTCTTCTTCAAGATTGCCGCTGCAATCCTTAAGTCAGAAATCCTGCCGTTTGTGCAAGAGCCTATCACTACCTGGTCAATTGCAACATCCTTCAATTCTCCTACCGGCTTCACATTACTGGGCAGATGCGGGCAGGCAACCTGCGGCTCCAACCCCGAAATATCCCAATCTAAGACTTTTTCATAACTGGCATCTTCATCTGACTTATAAAATTTCATCTTACGCTTGAATTGAGATACAAATTTTCTTGTAATCTCATCGGGCTCGATGATGCCTGTTCTCGCCCCTGCTTCGATAGCCATATTACACATGGTCAGCCGCTCATCCATGGCTAAACCCCTGATTACCGGTCCGCCAAACTCCATTACCTTATATAATGCACCGTCTACGCCTATCTTGCCGATGGTAAACAAAATAAGGTCCTTGCCGCTCGTCCACTTTTTTAGCCTTCCTTTATAGATAAATTTCATTGTTGCAGGTACTTTAAGCCAGCATCTTCCGTCAA
>JAQUAH010000098.1:3598-6653 GCA_028687345.1 Candidatus Omnitrophota bacterium
CGGGCCAAATCAGTTGAGCCAACCCCGCAAGAATAGCAGCCTAAGGCACCGTAAGTACAGGTATGCGAATCAGCTCCGATAACCAAATCTCCAGGCAGAACTAAGCCCAGCTCAGGAAGCAAGGCATGTTCAATACCCATGCACCCGACTTCAAAATAATTTTTAATCTTTTGCTCTTTTGCAAAATCAGCCAGAATCTTACATTGATTTGCGCTCCTTAAATCCTTTGCCGGAGCAAAATGGTCGGGTACCAGGACAATTTTATTTCTGTCGAATACCCTTTTAAAACCTCCGCCCTTAAACTCTCCTATTGCCAGGGGAGCGGTAATATCATTACCCAGGGCCAAATCTATCTTGGCCTCGATAAACTCACCCGGCTTTATTGTTTTTTTATCGGTGTGAGCCAGTAATATTTTTTCTGCAATAGTATAACCCATATTATTATCATGTTACCAGATTTTCTGGTGATTTGTTACTTCATGACTTGGCGGTGCATCATTTATTCAAACTTTTTAACAATGAGACTGGCATTATGTCCACCGAAACCCAAAGAATTGGACATGCAGGTACGCACTGTGGTTTTGCGGGCTATGTTTGGTACATAATCAAGGTCGCAATCAGGATCCGGGTATTCATAGTTTATGGTAGGCGGGATGAGATTTTCTTTTATAGCTAAACAGCAGACAGCAAACTCTACGCCTCCTGCAGCGCCCAGGAGATGGCCAGTCATTGACTTTGTAGAAGAAACCATCACTTTCTTAGCGCGGTCGCCAAAGGCTATCTTTATAGATAATGTTTCAATCTTATCGTTCAGTTTTGTGGAGGTGCCGTGCGCATTTATATAATCAACGTCTTGCGGATTCATTTCGGCGTCTTTTAAAGCCGCCAGCATTGCTCTGGCCGCACCCTGTCCATCAGGATCAGGCGCAGTCATATGATAGGCATCGCAAGACATGCCATAACCTACAATTTCAGCATAAATATGGGCTTTGCGTTTCCTGGCGTGCTCCAGTGTTTCCAAAATTACCAAACCGCAACCTTCAGCAATCACAAATCCATCGCGTTCCCTGTCAAACGGCCTGCTAGCCTTTTGCGGTTCGTTGTTTCGTTTTGAAAGGGCCTTTAACGCACAAAACCCTCCCACGCCAGTAGGCACAATACAGCTCTCTGTGCCTCCGCTAACCATCACATCGGCATCCCCGCGCTCTAAAATCCTGAAAGCATCGCCTATGGCATGCGAACCAGAAGCGCAAGCTGTGGCCACGCAGGAATTAGGCCCTTTTAAACCAAAGAAGATTGAAACTTGGCCCGCAGCCTCATTAACAATAAGCATAGGAATAAGAAAGGGCGAAAGCCTTGATGGCCCTCTTGCAAGAAAAACATTATGGTCTTTTTCTATGATGTCCAAGCCGCCGATACCAGAACCTACCAGAACGCCGATCCTGGTCTTATCTTCTTTCTCCAAATCTAGTCCGGAATCAACAATAGCCTGCTTGGCGCTGGCGACTGCAAATTGAACGAATCTGTCCATGCGTTTAGTATCTCTTGCAGATATGCCGTACAAGGAAGGTTCAAATACCTCTACCTGTCCGGCAATCTTTGAGTCAAACTTAGAAGTATCAAAAGAGGTTATTGAACTTATACCCCCCCTGCCTTCTCTCATGGATTCCCAAAAAGTGGGAATATCGCTTCCCACCGGAGAAATTATCCCTAACCCCGTTACTACCACCCTATTATTTTTCATAGATTTAATCTAAAATTTACCCCGCTCAAAAGTAAAGGGCGGGGTAAAGAACTATCTATTAAATTTGGCAAAACTTATTTATTGCCTGCTTTTTCTTCAATATACTTTATTGCATCGCCAACAGTGGCAATTTTTTCCGCATCTTCATCGGGTATTTCAATACCGAACTCTTCCTCCAAAGCCATGACTAACTCTACGGTATCCAGGGAGTCTGCGCCCAAATCATCAACGAACGAAGCCTCAGGCGTAACTTCTTCGGGCTTTACTCCTAACTGCTCTGCTATTATAGACTTGACTTTATCTTGCACTGCCATTCTTTTTCCTCCTTAATTTTCCCGCTATAACGGGCCTGCAAATTAACTACTACGCCATGATCATTCCGCCGTCTACAACAATAGTTTGGCCGGTAATATAACTGGAGTCCTCAAGCGCGAGGAACAAACAAACTTGCGCCACATCTTCCGGGCTGCCAAATCTATTTAACGGTATTGCCGCCTTCATTTTCTCTTTTAAATCCTCGGCAAGCCCGACCGTCATTTCGGTTTGGATAAAACCCGGCGCTACTGCATTGACATTTATATTACGCGACGCCAATTCCTTAGCGGCTGTTTTTGTAAGAGCGATTATTCCTGCTTTTGACGCGGAATAATTTGCCTGGCCTGTATTTCCTATTATGCCGATTATTGAAGCGATATTGATAATCTTACCGCTTCGCTGTTTTATCATCGGTCTGGATACGGCCTTAATGCAGTTAAAGGTGCCCTTTAAATTCACGGCTAGAACCGCATCCCACTCTGCTTCTTTCATCCGCAGCAAAAGATTGTCTTTGGTGATTCCAGCATTGTTAACTAATATATCAACCTTTGTGAATTTGTCAAGAATTTTGTTTACCCCTTCTTCCACGCTGGCATAATTGGTAACATCCATCTCTAAACCAAGGGATTTTCTACCCAAAGCTTCAATCTCAGAGCAGGTTTTTTGTGTTTCTTCTATGTTTACATCAGCTATAACCAAATTAGCGCCTTCCCGGGCAAAAGCAAAGGCTATGGCTTTGCCTATCCCCCTTGCACCGCCAGTAACCAGGGCAACTTTACCTTCAAGACGCATTTTCAACCCTCCTTAGCCAAAGAAATAATATCTTCTTTCTTTTCTATAGAGATTACCTGGGCCTGTGCAGAAATGCGGCGCATCAGGCCTTTAAGGACTCTGCCAGGACCAAATTCCATGAAATTCAATATCCCTTTAGATAATATGAATTTCATGGAATCGTCCCATTTTACTGAAGAATACATCTGATAAATTAAATTTTCT
>JAQUAH010000099.1 GCA_028687345.1 Candidatus Omnitrophota bacterium
CGCAAATATTTATGTTTCGCAGGTAAAGCTTAAGAAAAACCTCTACCTGCTTAAACGCGAAAATCAAGAATACCAGATTTCTGAAAAAGAAAAAATGATGCTTGATGGTTTTAATGGTAATAATGCTTTATCGGAAATCGCTCAAAGATTGTCAGCGAGATTCCATCTTGACAGGGCAAGGGCCGAGAAGATAATCTTAAAATTTCTGGATGATTTATTAGAAAAGGATATTTTATTCCAGATAATACCTTAAAAACTGCCAGCGAAAACCAGATATAATATTGCTAATGACAAGGCTATTAGAAAAATCCCCATCAGGCGGGTATTACGGATTTCTTTCGGCATGGAAATGGGTTCTATCTTCCAGTTTATCCCGGCATAGAATCTTCTCTGGATTTCTATTGCTGCTTGCGGTTTCCTGGCCAGGAAAATACCTGCGGCTAAACTTAACAGAGAAAACAGGATAAATAATAAAGAAGGCGACTGATTCAGCTGGTTTTTCCTTTCGACCTTATCTTTTCATAAGCGCAGAGTAAAATAGCCAGTAGAGTCGGGATAGGCAGGATAAGGCTTAAATTAAATTCATTTTTGGTTTTTATTACATAAATACTTATAGCGGCAAAGACGCTAAACCAGAGCAATTTCCTTAAGATATGCAACTTAAACCCGTCGCAGAAAGTAAACCCCATAAATAAGGTGTATAAACTAAGCGCAAACAACTGCATCAATAAGGTATTTGACATATGTATCTATTTTTTATTTTTTATAGAGTACCTATAAGCTGAGCGAGGAATTTTGACTCGGTTTCTACCATCTGCAGGTTGTGCTCTAAAATGTTAACCAAGGATGAGAGCCTTCTCTTTTTTAAGGAATTAATCATCTGCTTTAATCCCCTGATAACTCTGTCCAAAATCTGCATACGTGCCTGAAGCCTGCGTTTGGCAATTTCCGGTTTCATATAGCCTAAAAAATAAAGGCTTAAATCCAGGCTAAAACGCGGCCTTTTAAAATTAAGAAAGCTTTTGGCAAGAAGTTCATTAAAGCGGCTTTGTCCTTTTGGGGTTAACTCATAAACTAATCGCTGCGGCCTCCTGCCTTGTTTATTCTTGCGCTTTACCACCAAGCCTCTTTTCTCTAATATTTGTAACGGATAATAAATGGATTTCAACTCTACTCCGGCAAATAAAGAGAGAATTTCTTTAATTTTCTTTTTTATCTCGTATCCGTGCTTGGGGCTTTCCTTCAATAAGCCCAATAAGACCAATTCATGTTCAATCACGCAGTTACTCCCATGCTCCTGAATTTCTTGTACCTTAGGCTCAACAGCTGTTCTTTGGTCAGGCTTCTTAAACTTTCCAGATTCCTATTTATTGCCTCTTTGATATTCTGGGCTGTCTTTTGCGGGTCACGATGGGCGCCGCCTAAGGGCTCGGGAATTATCTCATCAATAATCCCCATCCCCAGTAAATCCTGCGCAGTTAATTTTAAAACTTCTGCTGCTTCAGGCGCCTTTGCTCCGTCCTTCCATAATATTGCTGCGCAACCTTCCGGAGAAATCACTGAATAATATGCATTCTCCAAGACAAGGACCTTGTCCGTCACGCCCACTCCCAATGCCCCGCCTGAGCCGCCTTCGCCAATGACAATTGCCATCATCGGTGAGGCAATGGAAATCATCTCTCTCAAATTCAAGGCGATGGCTTGTGACTGGCCGCGCTCTTCCGCACCGATACCCGGATAAGCACCCGGCGTATCTATAAATATTACAACCGGCAGGTTGAAACCTTCGGCCAGCTGCATAACCCGAAGGGCTTTGCGGTAACCTTCCGGATGTGCGCACCCAAAATTACGCTTCAGGTTTTCTTTGGTGTCCCTGCCCTTTTGATGTCCGATTATCGCTATTTTTTCCTGGCCTAATTTAGCCAGGCCACAGACTATCGCCTTATCGTCGGCAAAGAGCCGGTCGCCATGCAACTCTATGAAATCGGTCATAAGCATATTGATGTAATCCAGCGTATACGGCCTCTGGGGATGGCGGGCAAGCTGAATCTTTTGCCAGGCAGTCAAATTAGCATAAGTATCTTTTTTTAAATGCTCTAATTTGTCTTCCAGGCGCCTGACCTCGGAAGAAAGATCGATCTTTTTATCCGAGATAAAATTCTTCAGCTCTTGGATTTTCTTCTCTAATTCATTAATCGGTTTCTCAAAATCAAGTCCTGCCATTTTTAACTTATGCCCTCACTTAATCAACGATGGTAACCTCAGTGCCTATTGGAATGATTGAGTATAATTCTTCAACTTGCGGATTAGACATGCGCACGCAACCTTGGGTGACTTGTTCGCCCAGGCTTTGGGGTTCGGTGGTACCATGTATTCCGTAGCCTGCCAGGTCAAACCCTAACCAGCGCGTGCCAAGTATGTTTTCAGGGCTACCCGGCTGGACAACTGCTCCTGCTTTAAACCAGGTAGGTTGGGTGAGTTTGTTGGTGATTTTAAAAGTGCCTATGGGGGTAGAGTTATTCTTACCGGTAGAAACCACGTACGTTTTAATTATCTCTTCATCACTCTTTAGAATAAGCATATTCTGGGATTTGTCCACAAAGATGCTAAAGGAGGCAGTACAAACTTTAATCTTTCTCCCCGGCAAAATCTTATCAGCGGACAAATTATTGCTCTTCATAATAAGATCAGTGGTAGTTTTGAATTCTTTGGCTATTTTTGTCAGGGTATCTCCGGGCTTTATTTCATAAAGGGCGCTTTTTACTGTGAGGGTAGGGGAAAATAATAGCTTTATATTTATCTCTTCAACCTTCTTCTGCCAGTTCATCACTTCAGAGGAATTGGAAAAATCGCTAATCAACCTTTGATAAAGAGCCTTAGCATCGAGAAGATTATTCTTCGCCTCTTGTGCCTTTGCCTCATTCAAGAAGCTGGATACAGAGCCATTCGCAGCTGACTTTAGCTGCAGGTATGATTTCCCTTTTTTTATATTTAAACCGATAAAAGTAAGCAAAATCAATAAACCTATTGAAATTATTACTAAAAGTTTTTTGTTCATTTGTTAATCCTCGCAATAAATTGTTTAAGCAATATTTTTATTTACCTAGGATGTGCTAATAAGGCGATGATTATGCCTAGTAAGAACCCCGCAATAACCTCAATTGGAGTATGCCCTATAAATTCGCGCAGGCGTGTTTCATCAATTCTGCCCTGCCAATAAATATCTTCGGTTATTTTATTTAATATGCGGGCTTGTCTGCCTGTAGCGCGGCGCACTCCCTGGGCATCAAACATCACCACTATAGCAAATGAGGCTGCCAAGGCAAAGTGGACGCTGTCAAATCCGTATTCCAGGCCTATGGCAGTAGCCAGGCACGCTGCTCCTGCTGCGTGGCTGGAAGGCATACCGCCTGTGCCTATAAACCAACGAAAGTCCAGTTTCTTTTCTACTATTAATCCGAGGAGAACCTTAAGCCCCTGAGCAATTAACCAGGCGCAAATAGTAGTGATTAAGATCCTGTTCTGAATTAACTGGCCGAATATTTCTTTCATTATTCTTTTTCGATGACGGGACTAACTTCTATAGTGACTTTAGCAGGAGAAACTGATTTGCCGTCTTTTATCAGAAAACCGCGGTTACCCTCTACAGCTTTCCTGGTTTCTGGTTGATGCTTTATCTGTGTGCTGACCTTGCGCACCTGCTTTCTTAATTCTCTCATTGCTTTTCTAAATTCCGCAACGGAAAGCAATTTAGCCTTGAGTTCTTCGTTCTCCTGAAAAACCCTGCCCTTCTCTTCCAATAATGAGGAGTTCTCTTGTTTCAATAGAGAAAGCGTGGAGTCTAACTGGTCTACCTTTTTCTGCGCCTCCTCATAAACTGAGAATAATCTGCTTAGCCTCCTTTTACTGGCCCTCAAATACTCTTTAAGCTCTGAATTTTCCTGGGTAGCTCTTTGAGATAATGCCTTTTCTTCCTCTATTTCTTTTTCCAGGGTCGCTGCCTGTTCCCTGGCCTGGTTTGCTAAAGCAAATAAATTGTCCCTTTGTTTTTTCAGGAATGAAACATACTTAAAGGCACCAAACAGCGTTACTGTCAATAAAAGAATGATAAACAAACGCTTAGCCCGTCTTTTATTCACGGTCTTATTATATAATATCCTGAGCACAAAAAGCAAGATTTTTCTTCGTTAGCAAAAACCTAACTAAGAATTAAGGAGTTAGATTTGACAATAAACTACGTCTATTATAAGTGAGTGCACAACTTACGCAACGATAGTGAACGTAAGTTGTTGCACGAACTTACTCTTGACATTTTGAACAAGTACCGTTAAACAAAATATCAATGACCAAATTTGCCCCCTTGCTTTCTTGCAAAAGCAAGAAGGGGACTCATTTGAGGAGATAAATGTTAGCTAAGGTTATGAGTTTTAGCCTGTTTGGAATAGAAGCGTATCCCATTGAAATAGAAGTGGATGTCTCAAGGGGCCTCCCGGCGATAACCCTGGTTGGCTTGGCAGACGCAGCTATAAAAGAGAGCAGGGAAAGGGTTAAGTCTGCAATTAAAAACTCCGGCTTTGACTGGCCAGCTGAAAGGATTACTATAAATCTGGCGCCTTCGGATATGAAAAAGGAGGGTGCTTCTTTTGACCTGGCTATAGCCCTTGGGATACTTTCTGTAACAAATCAGATAAATAGCCAGAGACTGAAAGATTACTATATCTTAGGAGAATTATCCCTGGATGGCTCCCTCAGGCCGGTACGGGGAGTCCTGCCTATAAGTCTGGTTATAGCAAAGTCTAAAATCAAGAATCTCTTTGTGCCCATGCAGAACGCTAAGGAAGCAGCTATAGTATCAGGGATTAATGTCTGGCCAATGAATACCTTAAGGCGGTAGAATCTCTCAATAACCCGCAGACAATTACGCCTTTTAAGTTGGACTTAACCGGTTCGTATAAACAAAACTTCTACTATCCTGTGGATTTCTCGGAAGTTAAGGGCCAATATTTCGCCAAAAGGGCAATGGAGGTGGCGGTCGCAGGAGGACACAACATACTGATGATTGGCCCTCCGGGAAGCGGCAAGACCATGTTAGCAAAAAGAATCCCTACTATTATGCCCGACCTTACTCTGGAGGAGGCGCTGGAGGTAACGAAAATTCATTCGGTAACAGGGACTCTGCCTAAACAGGATGGCACAATGTATGCCCGCCCCTTTCGTCACCCCCACCATACTATCTCAAATGTGGCTCTTATCGGCGGCGGCTCTTTACCTCAACCCGGGGAAATAAGCCTTGCCCACCACGGCGTGTTGTTTCTGGACGAGCTTGCGGAATTCCACCGGGATTGCCTGGAAACATTAAGGCAACCGTTGGAAGAAGGTTCAATTTGCGTCTCTAGAATAGTCAAATCTCTGGTTTTCCCTGCATCTTTTATGTTAGTGGCTGCAATGAACCCCTGCCCGTGTGATACTCAAGGTTGGAAGAAAATAAGGAAGGTAAAAAGAATAGGCTTATATCAATCTGCTCGTCTTTAACTATTATTTTGCTAATGAGGGTATAAAGTAGGTCTTTTTGGGCTGTATAATCTAAGGTATGCCACGCCTTTTTAAAATCTCTTATTTTTTCATACACCAATTCAAAGCTAATACTCTCTACATTCTTATCATTTAATTCTACATCTATCTTGAATATCCTCTCTCTATTTTTAGCAAGTTCTTCTTCTAATTCGCTTACTCTGTTTTTATAGGTCTGATTATCAATAATCCTATCCTCTAATTTTTCTAATAAAGTTTTCTTTTTTAAGTCAATGCCTTCATTTCTTTTCTCCAAAGTTTCTTTTTCAGATTTTAGAGGATTGATTTTGTCTTTTACTTCTCTGTTATAAATATCTAATGCTTTTTTTATGTCTATTTTAGACTTATCAACGGAAGATAAAATCTTATCTATTACTATTTTTTCTAAGAGGGTTTTATTTAATGCATTGCCTTTACATACGGATTTTCCCTTGCTCATTGAGTTATGACATTTGTAATAGCTATAAATTTGATTATCTTTCTTTTGACTATAGCCATTCATACTACCATTGCAGAAACCACACCTAACCAGACTACTGAGTAAATACTCTGACAGCTTTCTACGAGGTTCTACGGACTGCTTTTTTACTATCTCTTGCACCTTTTTAAACGTGAAATTATCAATAATTCCTTTATGCTTTCCTTCTGAAATTAACCACTCCTCTTTAGGTCTACTCTTTAATTTGCCTGTTGTAGTAGAAGCGACTCTCTTACCCCAAGAGAGCTTACCTATGTAAGTAGGATTTTGTAAAATTCTGGAGATAGACGCACAAGCCCAAGTCTTTTTATTTCTTGTTTTAATTCCGTTTGAATTTAGCCAAGAGGTAACTCCTCTTAGGCTTTCTAACTCAAGATACTTATTAAATATCTTTTTCACAATTAGAGCCTCTTGATTATTGATAATCAATTGTTTATTCTTTGAAGTGTAACCATAAGGCAATACGCCTCCTAACCATTTACCTTTTTTAGTCAACACTTTCATACTTTCAGATACTCTTTCAGAGGTCATTTCCCTTTCCATTTCTGCGAATACCCCCAATAAATTTAAAAATCCTCTAC
>JAQUAH010000100.1 GCA_028687345.1 Candidatus Omnitrophota bacterium
TGAAGATTCTGTTTTATATGCTTACCGGCGGCCGTATCGGTATTGCCTCTTTAGCGCCAGGCATAGCAAGCGTCGCATACGCTACCGCTTTTGACTACGCACAACAGAGAAAGCAGTTTGGTGCGTTTATTTATAAATTCCAACAGGTCAATGCAATGCTTGAGGAGATGCGTTTTAATGTTGCTGCTTCCGGAGCGCTCATCGGCTATGCCTCTTACTTGAAAGACCATAGCGCTGATACCCCGCAGGATAGAAACGCCTTACTTACTGCTGCATCTATGTCTAAGTTATTTGCAAGTGAAAAGGGTAAAGAAGTAACGCGATTAGCGCTGCAGGTATACGCCGGTTATGGGTATACGAATGAGTATCCGCTGGAAAGGTATGTGAGAGACATTTTTGTTACTACGATTTATGAAGGCACTTCGCAAATTCAGACTCTCCTTATTCAAAGGCCGGAAAATATTGGTTCATTACTTGCTCCTCAGGAAAAGATTGATACGGAGCGATTGATAGACGCTTACCTTGCTCAAGATATGCCTATTAACAGGTTTACAGGAGCTAAAGCTCTGGTCTGCAAGACAATTGAAGAGGCGAGAGAACTCATCTGCGAAGTTATAAAGACTAATCAGATTACTCCGAAGGTGGTAGAGGCGGCTATTCTGCTGGTTGTTGCAAGGCTTCTTTTATTTAGGGCTATGTTCTTTAGCCATGAAGGCGTACCCATAGAAATTATCAAAGAAAATATGCTAAATGCTCAAGAGGCAGGCAGGCGCTTACGTGAATTTATAATCTTACACCCGCATCAGCAGATTATTGAAAAAGGATATCAATTTAGAGAGTTAGAAGATAAATCTAGAGATGAAACTACGCAGATGGTTATTGATTATTCGCAGCCTAGCACAGCACCGTTGTTTATTGCTATTTCTGGTGCTTCTGAGGCGGGCAAATCAACATACGCCGATGAGTTGGCTTCGGCTCTTGCGCAACACGAAGGCAAGGTTGAAGTTTTACACGGGGATAAATTTATCGGAGAGGCAGAGAGAACCGGGAAAAAGTCTGATGAAGATATCGCGTGGTTGGTCTATGAAGAAGTTATGCGTGCTAGAGGAGAGGGGAAAAATGTTTTTATCTATGAACAGACTAATGGCAGAATTGTTGCTGAGACAATTGCTTTACAAATATCCTATGATGGATTCAGTTTATTAGATATAGATATGTATGCATCCCAGCGTTTTCATTTAAGAGCGTTGTGGACATGCCAATCGCCTAAGCCGGGCGGTTCTGCGCCAGGTTCTAGTACACTTACCAGTTTACTTATAATTTTAACAACAGGTTTGTTTTCTTTTATAGGCGGCTGCGCGCCTGTGCAAGAGGGGGTAATGAGAGGTGATGGGAGTTACGTTCTTACATTAGCAGTAATAGCTTTAATCATGAGTGGGGGCATTATTATAGGGGCGAGCAGCAGAGATATTACCAAGCTTCGGGGCGTGAGAGGAAAGGCAGTAAAAGCAAGCGGCAATACGAGTGCAAAAAGACGTATAGCAGCGGTTTTCCCTCGTTTACGTCTTGTCATGGTTCGTCAAAGCGATCGCACGTATCAACCAGAAGGGAGTGTTCTTGATTCGGCAACTCCCCCCTCTCCGAAACAACCACGCCAAATCCCATTTGCTGGAATGAGGAACATCTTTCTTCATTCAATACTATTTTTAGGACTATATATCTTAGGCGGTTGTGCGCCTGTGCAACAGAATCTGGATTGGATGAAGGGCATAGGTGGTATTTTTACTGTGGCAATATTGGTGTTGGTTGGGATTTTCTTGTTTAAGATTGGCAAAGGATTTTACTGGCCTGAAAGAAGGTTAAGGAGGAAAATTGAGAGATATTATAGTAAATGCAAAGTGCGCGGTGCGTTAATACAGGAAAGAAAGTGGCTTCAGCCGGCAATTGAGGAAGCAATTGATTTCCTGAACAAGTGCCGCGCTAAGTCAAATCAACCGCGCGCCCCTGCGCATATCGATTTCATTGATACGAATAAAGTCACCTTTGCTGTTGCTTATCTTGATGGAACCCTCTACATTGAAAGATCTGTTCTTAACCACCCCGCCTATGATTTACCCCGTGTGTTTGTGCGTAAATTAAACGGAAGGCCCTGCCTCTTAGGTATAATTACTGAGCTGAGGTTCTTATTTTATCAGTTGCGCAACCATAATCAAACTGAAGAGAAATGGCGTGCCAGGATTAGGGAAAAACTGAACTTAATCCAAAACTATCCCGCTCCTTTAACGAATAAGGGTAAGAAAGCGGTTGATAAAATTACACGTTACCTGCAACAGCGGTTCGTTGTCATCAGTCGCCTAAGGAAATATTTTGCAGTCCTTAGGCAGCCGCCTTCTGATTGGTTCGAATCTTATTTTGCCGGCATGGATAAAGAAGGCATAATGAGCCATGCTCGTGATTTAAGAAAAAGCATTCAAATTGACCTCACCAATTTTTGCCCTATTCAGTGCCGTTATTGCCTACGTCCGTGTCCAGCTACTGGAAAATTTATGCCTTGGCCGTGGGTGGCAGAAGTAATTAATGTCCTTTGGGAATATTCCATAGAATGCGGGGAATCAGAAAGAGACTACTATCTTTTGCCTTGGGAAGGAATTCTTATGCATGACCCCTTGCGCGATTATCGGGACCCGCTTTATGAGAAGGATTATGGTGATGTTGCTGAGTTGTGGAATAGTACCACTCACCGCATGGGGCGCATAGATTATGTCTCTACCTCTGGTTGGGAGATTGGTTCTAGCGCAGAAGAGGCGTTAGAGAAAATGGTTTTTAAAGCATATAGGCCAACAGTTTGTTTCCATATCACCACCGAAAGCGCATGGTTTGAACGCTTAGGGCGGCCAGAATATATCCGGCATATGCGAGCAGCAATTCAATTCGCCAGAAAACTTTTCTGTCCGGTATGTTTCGTATATGGCTCTACTATCGGCTATGACGATGATTTAATAAAACAGATAACAGAAGCAGAAAATATTGCAGATGATACAGTATATAAATTTGTACCACAGAGAGCGGGTTTAGCCCGTTCTTTACCTGAAGATAGAACCGTTCCGTTTAAAGCCGATAGATCCGCTATCATTTTCGGTGCAGAGAGGAGGATTTTTCTTTTCCATGAATATTCAGTTGATGGCGAAGGCAGGATACGAAGGAAGCCTTTATTGCAGAGATCTGGCCGCGGCCTTGCAACTCGAAGAAGCCGAGCGCGCTATGCCAGTCCTATTGCCCTTGCGCTGCTTATAGGGATGGCTCTGACTCCATCTTCAATGGCTTCAGAGTTATCACCGGGTATCATAGCGCAGGGCTACAGCCTTGGAGCTTTCTCAACTGTTAAGGCAGTTATAGCATGCTGTTTTTATTTAGTTGTTGTCGCGGGTTTATGCCTATTAGCAATGATTATGCTCTCTCGTTCAGAGGCAGAAGAAAGATACGATCAAATCAAAACATTCCATTTGGCAACAGACCTCCAGGAGCACCCTGAGGTTCGCCAAAAGATAATAGAGGCATTGGCTCAAGCTGATTTTAATCCGGCACAATTAATTGACGCATTGAAAGAAATCCCTGAAATCAGGCAGCTTTATGCGGCTTCTGCGGGTGTGCGGGAAGGATATACTGTTGAAGAGCATACTCTCAGGGTTATGGAATTATTTGAAGAGTATTTTGCTCAAGATAGATTGCTGCGGCTTACTTTTGCATTGCATGATATAGGAAAATCCCTGGCAATTAAGAATGGCGAGCGGGAAAAACATGCGCAGTATACAGAAAGAGTTATCAGGGAGATTACCCCTATGTTGCCTGTTTCTGGCGCCGAATTGCAACTGATCATCGCTCTGATTAAAAATGAGGCAATAGACCGATATCTTAATAAGGGATTAAAAGTCCGAGAAGCAGTCCGTCTTATCGGCGAAGGCGCAAAAGAAGCGTCTTTGCCCTTAGTTGATTTCTTTAGGTTGCTTACCATTTATTTTCAGGTGGATGCAGGAGCATATGCAATGGAACCGGGGTCTCTAGCTTATTTATTTGCAGTTGATAGACAAGCAGGAGATTTTGTATTTAATGAAGCTAAAGGAAGGCTTACTTTTTCAAGGGGAGATGAAGAAAGATTTTGCGTTCTAGAGGAAATGGTCAATAAACAAAGTCCGTCGTTTTCTAATGTGTTGTCACTTATGTTAACGATAGGAACAAGCTTGCTTGCTTTGATAGGCGGCTGTGCGCCTGCGCAAAATGTGCCAGTTATGGAAGAGAGTGGAGATATTTTCGGCCCAGCATGGTTATTTATTGCGCTAGCGATATTTACATTTTGCACGATATGCAAAACAGTATCAACTTCTTTAAAGCGCCTTTCAACCGTTCCCGATTCCCGTGCAAGCCGTTGGCAACTTGTACGCTGGGCAGTCATTCTCTTACGTCAGGAGGAGCCCACAGTATTTACAGACATGTTAAGCTGGTATAGCCAGCAGCACATTCGTTCTGATGCCACACCACTAGACAAGCGCTTAAGGGTGTTGCATTTCTTGACAGACGGAGATTTACTTCAACGTCAGGTTACTAGAGTCGCCTCTAATCCGGATGTAGCGTTACCGGCAGATACGATATTTGCGCTAGGTTACCTTCATTTTCTGCAAGTACTTCCGCAATTTCCCGCGTTAGCAGCACGTATAAAATCATTACAGGTTAAACGTAGACAGTTGCATGATTTTGATTTATCCGGTATTTCCAATAAACAAGAATACTGCGAAAAGATACTCTGGGCAATTTATGATTTGGGGCAAAGAGACCCACAAGCAATGGAGATGTTAATCAGGACATACCCGGCTATTTTTGCCAGCATAGCAGCAGAGCGCGATACTTATCTTATTGAGAGTCAAAATATTCTTCGCGCGGCTAAAGACGGAAAACCTTTATGCCGGATTATTGCTGACCCATACAATAGAACTCGGCGCATCCAGGTATATAGAACCCTTGAGCAGGCAGTGCGTTTTCCCGAAGTTCACGCATCGTTAGCACGTTACCGAGATATACAAAACCTAAGACAACAGTGGAGCGGTAGTGAACGTAACGAAGTTAGTAATGACGGAATTAGAGAGGTACTTTGCAGTATGCCGGAAGCTCTCTTTTTACGCATCAAGCAAGAGTACATCTTGTTACCGAGGATTTTCCAGCCTGATCGCGGCAGGAAAGAAGAGCTGGTCAGCGAAGAGCTTAGGGTTTTAGATTATGTCCGTAGCGGAGGCGAAGTAACAGATCAAAGCGCAATGCGGGCGCAAGGGTTCAATAGACACCGCGTTAAAACAGCATTGCAATTTGCTGTCAGCCATCCGGTAGTTTTATTAGCACTGAATGCATGGGTGGAAATAAAACGGCTTAGCGTTATTGATGCGCCTCAAGATAATATTGCAGAGATATGCAAGCGATTAAGTATGCGCGAAGAACTGGCGAAGTCCCTTAGATATTTTGCGCAAGCCCTGCCAGCAAATATTCCCCATTCTCCTGTTCATGTTGCGGAAAAATCCAAAGGCAGGTTTAACGCACAGGATATTAGGGACATACTAAGGCAATGCGCGATTTCTTTTACAGAGGTTGATATGGTCCCTGCTTGCGAAGCAGATCTTTGTGAAGCAGTAGAGGCATTAGGTAAAAGAAATAGCCTTCTGACAATGTTGGCGGATATACGCGTTATAGTCTCATACGTGCATCTGTTATTAGTCGGTGACCAGCAATGGTATTTTACTCATGTCAGAGCGCAACTTCAGGGAAGGAAGGCAATGCATCTGCTAGGATTTTTAAGAGAGGAATTCGTTCGTTCAAGGAACGCGGCAGCAATCAGCAACCTTTCCAGATTTAACGGTGATGTAACGCATCTGGCAGGTGGATTTTCTTGCGCCAGCCTGTCCTTGTTTATTCTGGGCATGGGGGATTTTAGCAATCAAATTCATTCGGGTACTACGGCAGTAACTCCAGAACAATCTCCCTCAGTTACCGGTTTTCTTTTAATAGGATTGGCCGTAGCATTAGCTCTGTTTTTCGCCTTTGGTTTAGTGTTTAGGATGACTAGCGGCTTGGGGAGGCATTTTCCTGTGAGTTTACCTGCGCTAAAGAGAAAAGCCAAACACTATCTGGATATATGGGCCGCTTTCTTTAGAAAAATTCATAGCCTTAATATTAAGCCTCTTGCGGAAGAAGGGGAGCGTCATCTTGCGCACGTCTATACGCAACACCAATATGTTGATGATACTGTTGAGCCGGGCGCAGGAAGATATAGTGACAACGGATTGACTGTCTACGATATGACGCAGGGAGTGGGCTTGGTGATTTTTGAGCCTGGAGATAATGAAATTATCGGTATGGCGTTTGCAGAACTTTGCTGTAACTGCACAGAAATTGGCTTTATTGGCAAGAGAGGAGAGCAACAAGTTATAGGCGCAACGCATTATTATGAACCAGAGAAATATCGCTATGACGACCTGATTGGATATTTCGATATGCTGCGTCAGCAGAAAAATATTGCAGTGGAGGGCGTAGTAGTAGGGTTTCAGGATTCTACAGATCAACATGCAGCTATTAGCAATCT
>JAQUAH010000101.1:0-2185 GCA_028687345.1 Candidatus Omnitrophota bacterium
GGTTCATCTTTTAAAGGTATAATCTCTGATAAATTTCCTTCAGGCCTTCGGTTATTCGAGGGCTTGGCCGTAACAATAAGTCAGGGTTTATGTCATTATACACGCGCTTATTTCTTACTGCAGAAATCCCGTTCCATCCCAGGCGTTTTTCCAATAGCTTTACCGGTTTTTCCTTATCCATATAGGCAAGAATTATGCAGTCTGGATTGCGTTTAATTACCTGCTCCGCACTAAAAATAGTATACGGCCTTTTTGTATCGCTAGCTATATTTATGCCGCCTGCCAGTGTAATCAGTTCATTAATAAAAGAACCCTTCCCAGCCGTAGTTAAAGGAGCATACCAGACTTCAATAAATACCTTTAGTTTTTCTTTTTGAGGTATTAGATTCACCTTTGCGCTTATTTTTTCAATTTCTTTTTGCATATGTGCGATTAAAGCCTGCGCGGTATTATACCTGTTGGTAATCCTACCTATTTGTAGTATAGAATTAAATAACTCTTTTATATTCTTAGGGTCAGCAACATAGACTTTTAAATTCAGGCGTTTCAGCTGTGCAATTACCTGTGCCTGTTCTAATCCGGTACAAAAAATATAGTCTGGTTTTAAGGAAACTATTTTTTCTATATTTGGCTGGCTAAAACTCCCTACCTTTTCTTTAGTTTTAACCTGTAAAGGGTAATTGCAATATGAGCTTACGCCGACTATTTCTTCCTCTAACCCTAAGGCAAATAGAATTTCTGTAGTTGAAGGCGCTAAAGAAATATACCTTGGTTTATTAGGGACTGTCCCCGCCAGAATTATTTGTTGTAATCCTAAGGGGACTGTCCCTAAAAATATTAATAACACCGTGCTAATGACTAACAATATTTTCTTCATATATCAACAAAAATAAAAAACCCCGTAGCGCTTTTGTATCAAGCACACGGGGTTGCACCCTTTTTTACTCTGGCCCTTTCCGCGAGGTAAACTTAAATACAGGCAGGTCTTCTGACTCCCCCTCTTTTTAGCTGCCTTCCCACTACGTTTTAAATCCGCAGTAGTGGCACATCTGCCAAAAAGATCCTTTATAACAGGGTTACAGCAGCGGGACTGTGTCCGATTTTAACGGCCTTCCCTCACCCGTATTCCAAATTGTGTAATCACAATAACGCAAGACTTATTAAAAGTCAAGGTATTTTTATAATAACAATTTTAGAGTTCAATCCCCCCTCTGGCTTTTACTCCACGGTTGAAATAATGTTTTACCTCTTTCATTTCCGTTATTAAGTCGGCAATTTTTAGAATTTGCGCAGGGGCGTAGCGCCCGGTAAGTATCAACTCTATATTTCCGGGAGCTTTTTTAAGGAGGCAGACAACCTCCTCTATTTTTAGAAGCCCAAGCTGCAGGGCAATATTAACCTCATCCAATATAATCATATCGTAAGCCTTTTTAAGCAAAACCTTTTTTATCTTTGCAAGCCCGGCCTTTGCCAATTTAATATCTTTCTTTTGGGGAGATTTTTTTATAAAACAATTTGTCCCGAATTGCTCAATTTTTATATTTTTAATTTTTTTAAGGGCATTTAGTTCGCCGTAATCCCTTCCCTTTAAAAACTGGGCAATATAGACTTTTAATCCGTTTCCCGCTGCCCTGATTGCCAGTCCCAGCGCCGCAGTAGTTTTACCTTTTCCGTTACCTGTATATACCTGTATCAATGGGCAACCGCCTTCCAGCTGATAATGCCTAACATGCAAAATGCTGCAACAATTAATCCCGCTGTGATTACGCCGGCCAATATGGCAATAAAGGCATATCTGAACCTGATTTTAAATAACGATGCTGCGATTACGCCGCTCCATGCGCCGGTCATAGGAAGAGGTACGGCTACAAATATTGCCAGGCCTAATGCCTCGTATTTTTGTATTGCATCCGCATTTCTCTTGGTACGTTCAAAAACCCAGTTAAAGAAATGCGACCAGGGCTTAAATTTTCTCAGGCGATTAGAAACCGGCTCAAAAAGAAAAAGTGCCGGTACAACAAAACTGATATTCCCCAATATGGAAAGAAAAAAAGCTTTAGCCATGGGCATCCCAAAAGAAAGCGCCAGAGGAATACCTCCCCTTAATTCCGAAATCGGCAAGGCGCTCACAATCATTACTATATATTCCCGCGGCATATCTTTTAGCGCGTTGATAATTGTATTT
>JAQUAH010000101.1:2195-6584 GCA_028687345.1 Candidatus Omnitrophota bacterium
GACGGTTCTGATAACATGTGCGTTTTATCAGAACCGTCCCTGTTCAACTCCAGAACCGTCCCTATTTTTGTTTTTGCCAGCCGTATTTGCCGACCAAAGGCACAAATACGCAAGCGCAAACCTGGATTGCGTGAAGTTTATTATCCCTTTTTTCTATCTGCGTGAGCACCTGGCTGAAAGTTTCACCCAAAGGCAGGAGCATTCTCCCGTTCTCTTTTAACTGTTCGCTTAGCGGCCAAGGTATCTGGGGACTGGCAGCAGTAATAATAATCCTGTCAAATGGAGCTGCCTCAGGCCATCCCAGGCTTCCATCTGCGCATTTTATTTTAATATTTGCGTAACCAAGCTCATTAAGCAGGGGTTCAACTTTTTTTACTAAACCGGGTAATCTTTCTATGCTATAAACCTCTTTGGCTAATTCTGCAAGTATTGCAGTCTGGTATCCTGAGCCGGTACCTATCTCCAGTACTTTTTCCTTCCCGGTTAAGCCCAAGCACTCCGTCATCAGCGCAACAATATACGGCTGGGATATGGTTTGGCCCTCTCCGATGGGAACAGGAAAATCAGCATAGGCAGACGCCCTTAAATCAACAGGGATAAACTTATGCCGCTCTACCTTTGAGAAAGCATCCAACATCCTGCGGTCTTTTATGCCCCTGGATATAAGCTGCTCATCCACCATCCGTTTTCTTAAAATTTCATAATTTACATTCATGGATAATAAGCCTGATGAATCTCAGAGTATCAATAAAAGGTTTTATATTGCTTTTTTCTCCACTATATATACTCCTAATAGGCACGGATTCGATTTTGAAACCCAGGCGTGAAGATTTTATAAGTATTTCGGATTCGGTCTCATACTTGGAGGTGGTAAGATTTAACTTCTCCAACACCTCTTTTTTAATCAGGCGGAAACCGCATTGTGTATCGGGAATTTTCTGTCCGGTTAAGCGCGAAATCAGCCAGGACATGAATTTATTTGTAAAGAACCGTACCAGAGGCATATTTTTTGTTTTTAACATCCTGTTGCCGATGAGGATTCCACTGTTAGAATATTTGGCCAGGCGCGTAAAATAAGGCAAATCCTGCGGAAGATGCTGCCCGTCTCCATCCATGGTGATTACCGCATCAAAATTATTTGTCAGCGCATATCCAAAGCCCTTGATTAAAGAAGCTCCTTTGCCAAGATTCTTTTGGTTGCGTAAAACCATAGCCCCTGAATTTTGTGCAATTTCAGCAGTATTATCCTGCGAACCGTCATCAATGATAATTGCTGCAAAATTTTGGCTGCGGATTTCGTTTATCAGTTCGCCTATTGTTCCGGATTCATTATAAGTGGGCACGATTACACACGTATTCATATTTACTTTTCTATCCAAAATCTGCGAAACATATACCACTGGTCAGGGTATTTACGGATATAATCTTCAAAAATATTTTTATAACGCAAAATTATTTCTGATAAATCCTTTTTTTTATCTCCTGTAGGGCTGAATTCAAGCGGCTTTTCTATTCTCAAGGTAAATTCGTCGTTTTCATTTCTCAACATGAACCCCGGCACTATACTTGCCCCTGTCTTTAGGGCTAATGCTGCCGGGCCCTCAGGTAAAATAGTTGGTTTGCCAAAAAAATCCATGATTATGCCTTTTTCAGTAAAATCTCTGTCGCCTGCCAGGGCCACCATTTTGTTTTCTTTTAAAAGATTGAGCGAAGCCCTCACCGCTTTTCCTAAAGGGATAACATTTACCCCTTTTCTTTGCCTTTGAAAATTAAAGAAGTTGTCTACTAACTTATCTTTATGCGGACGCGCCACTACCCATAAAGGGTAATCCAGGAGCGCAAGCACTACCCCGCCCAATTCCCAATTTCCCAAGTGGGCTGTAAGCACAATTACTCCTTTGCCCCGGGAGAGGGCTTGGTCAAAATAATGCATATTTTCTATTTTTATATATTTAGCTATGTATTCCTTGTCTAATTTTTCACAGCGGAAGAAGTCCACCACGTATTTGGCAAAATTTCTGACCATTCTGATCCTGAGCCTGCGGATTTCGCGTGAAGATTTCTTAGGAAAGATTGTGTTAAGATTTTCTTTTATGCGCCGGCGGTCTTTGTTAGCAAAGATATAATGCAGGTCCGAGAAAAATATAGCTATTTTATAAGCTACGTTTAGCGGTAAATACAAGGTAATGAATTGCCCGATTCTATACACGATGTAATTAAACATTATTCCAATAATAACTTTGCTATGTCCAAGCTGGAATTCGGCTTGCTGATAACCGACGCAGACCTGCTAAGTCTTTCGAGTTTATCCTGATTCTCCAATAAATCATCAATTATAAAATTTATTTGCTCAGGTTCATCGAGCTTAATCGCCGCGCCTTTTTGCGTCAGATATGCGGTATTATTTGCTTCTTGACCGGGAATAGGCGAAACGATAATCATAGGCAGGCCTTTCGTTAGAACCTCTGCAGCAGTTACCCCCCCCGGCTTACTAATAACAATGTCGGAAATAGCCATTAATTCATTGATATTATCCACATATTCAAAAAGCAAAATCTGTTTTTTGCATTTCTTAATTACTTTTGTTAAAGAGTTATAAAGCTTCTTATTTGTACCGGCAACAACAATCTCTTGGATCTCTTCGTAAACATTCTCCAGGGACTCAATAATCGTCTTGATGGGGCCCAGCCCATGCCCTCCTCCCATAATCAGTATAGTGGGAATATTTGCATGGAGGTTGAATTTTTGACAAAGGCTATGCCTATCTTGCGGTTGGTTAAATTTCTGGTCAAAAGGAATCCCGAAGGCTTTTATTTTTTCTTTTTCTACGCCTTTCTTGAGCAGGCGCTGCGATACCTCCTCGGAAGGTGAAATATAAAAATTTACTGAATCGTAAATCCAATATGAGTGAGGAACGTAATCGGTAAGCACAGCAACAAGAGTGATGTCGGAGTTATAGGTTTTCTTAAAATCCGCAACCATACCGCAGGGGAATGCCTGGGTGCAGGCTACTACATCCGGCTTAAATTCATCAAAAAGAACCTTAAACTTTGGGGAATTAAATTTGTGCACTGCATCTTTTATTTTTTCTATGTTTTTTACGACGTTCGGATTGTCATAAAGATAATCCCAGATGCCAGGAGTGCTTTTAATCACGCTCATATAAAGACGGTTAATAATTTTCTCAGAAATAGGATTGGTATAATTAAAAGCATTGATATTCAGGATTTCTGTCTGTGGTTCTAATGAGCGAATCGCCTTTTCAATTGCCAGCGTTGCGCTATGATGGCCTGAAATTTCAGATATATACATTAAAATAATGCGTTTTGCGCTCATTTAGTTAGATTTTGCCTTCCTGGTAGAGTTCAACGAGGGTATCGGCGATTTTTCTGTCAAACTGTTTACCGCTTACCTGTTTGACTTCTGCAATCGCCTCATCTTTAGAAAGGCCCTTGCGATATGGCCTATCTGTGGTCATGGCATCAAAGGTATCGGCAACTGAAATTATGGAAGCTATGAGGGGTATCTGGTCGCCTCTTAATCCTTCGGGGTATCCTGAACCGTCATATTTTTCATGATGGTATTTCACTCCTAAAATAGCTGCTTCAAGTTCCTTTATCGGCTGCAGTATTACCGAGCCGACAATCGGGTGCTCATGCATCTTCTTTTTTTCTTCATCGGTCAGGGGGCCTTCTTTATTGAGTATGGATTCCGGGATGCCTATTTTACCGATATCATGTAAGAGGCTCGCTATATGGAGGTGCTCTAGAAATTTCTCATCAAAATCTTTTTTATCTTTTTGGCTAAGCCTGCGGGCAATTTGCAGGCTTAACTCGGTTACCCGCGCTGTATGGCCGTGCGTATAATGGTCCTTGGCATCTATTGCCGCGGTCAGGGCAACGGTGGTATGGATAAAAAGGCGTTCTTTCTTATCCAGCTCTATCTCTAATTCCCTGAAAAGCTGGGCATTACGTATTGCCATGGCCACATCAGAGGTAAGCGCAATAAAGAAATTCAATTCTTCCCGGGCAAATTTTTCGCCATTCTTTTTTTCGCCTAAAAGCATAATCCCTAACAAATCATTTCTAAAATAACTCGGGATACAGGCGACTGTTTCAAATATCTCCATTTGGCGCAGCGCCCCTTTAAGCAAAACTATTTTTTCCTGCGGTATATTTTTGCTGAGCAGTTTCCGGGCTTCTTCGTAAACAATCACATCGTCATCGGCAATTCTTTTATTTTCATTTTCCCTGAAAAAACGACTCAGGGGGTTGTCGGCATCCATGCGTGCAAATCCTGCGGGAATCTTCAGGCCTGCTGTGCCGCGGGAAACCGTTAATATATACGTATCCTTGTCCTTTTGGTGCAAAAGTATACCGGCATGCCTTA
>JAQUAH010000004.1 GCA_028687345.1 Candidatus Omnitrophota bacterium
GTTTCAATAAACCTGATAATTTTAAAATTTGTCAGGGTAGGGACATTACCTAAAATTTTTATAATGGTCCTTTCGGAAAAGTTCGTCAGAAACCGCAAGAGCGTAGAAGATGATATTGGCAATTTTTTTAACATCCTACTCATTACATCTTTTTTGGTTATGTTGGCCGCGTATTTCCTAGCCCCTGTTTTGGTTAAAGTTATTGCTATAGGATTTGCTGATGATAAAAAGCTTCTTACGATTCAGATATTCAGGCTGGTGATTCCATTATTCTTTTATCAATCTGTGATGAGCCTGTTCGAAAGCATCTTCAATTTATTTAATAAGTTTGGCCAATGGGCGATATCAAATTTAATATCACCGCTAATTGTAGTTTGTTTTGTTTATTTTTCTGTTGGAAGATTAGGAATTTTTAGCATTGTTTATGGAACATTATTGGGTGCTTTTACACATTTATTTGTGCTTGGATTTTACATTATTTTTAACTTTAATTATTCATATAGGTTTAGATTAAATTTCAAAGATAAGTTAGTTAAAGAAATCCCGATATTGCTGTACCCGTATTACTTTAGCAGTTTTTTTGTCCAGATTATGGAAGCAATTCAGAGTTTTTTTGTTTCTATGCTTGCCCCTGGCTTGGCCTCTGTCTATTTTCTCGTTATGAGAATGAAGGAGTATGTTGAAATTTTTGTCATCGATAGTCTTTTGCAATTTTCATTTGTCTATTTTATTAAAGAAAAAGCCAAATATTTCATACAACAGCTCAAAAAAGTTTATACACAGTTGCTTAATATGATAAATTATGTGTCTGTCCCCATATTGATTCTATTGGCTGTTAACGGCGTATGGCTTTCTAATATTTTCTTCGAGAGTAAATTCAGCGACCCTAATATTGTTGCTAAGTTAGGTTTGGCATTTTCCTGGTGTATGATATTCCTTCTTCCCGAGGCATCAAATAATATACAGTTTGCCGTTATTCTGTCCATGAAAAATACATTGAGGCCGAATATAATCAATATTCTGCGTATGGTGGTCGTAATTTTCTTAACTATTGTTTTGTTTAAGTGGTTTAAATTCTGGGGAATCATATTTGCCAATTCACTGACGCATTTGCAGGGTTTCCTGATGAATCACTGGTATTTAAGAAAAAAGTATGGCTTTGAAAATATTTTCTTAAATCCCGCTTTCCTTAAAACTGTCTTATTGAATTTGTTTTTGGTTTTTTTCTCCGTGTCTTTAAATTATACAATGCAAAAATATTTTTCCATTATCTATCTGCATCAGAAAATTGTTGCCGTAGGAGTAAGCTTTTCCCTTGGAGCGCTATTTTATCTCTTTATATCTTACTTATTTAAGAGCAAAGAATTGTACACTGCCTTTGCCGTGCTAATGAAGAGGGAAGTATGAGCTTTCGCAAAAAGATAATTGTTATCCTTTTAATTGGATTTTTATTCCGGCTATTTATTATTTTTTGTCTTCCTGTCAGGACATTCGAGGCGAGTATAAAGAGATATCATTTTGGGGCAATCAATATGCTGGAAGGCAGGGGATATTCACATTTTAATTCCCCTCCATATCCGCCTAGTTTTTATAAACCTCCTGTGTATTCAATCTTCCTGGCGATTATATATAAAATATTCGGCGTTAATCTAAATGCAGTAAGAATTGTCCAGGCCTTGCTTGATACCGTAGGATGCCTATTATTGTTTTTTATTTTACGAAGCTACTTTAAAGAGAGAGTAGCCTTTATCGGCTTAGGTTTAGCCGCCTTTTGCCCCATAACAGCGGTTTACACAAATTTACTAAACCCGGAAAGCCTGACTGTATTTTTTATGATATTATCTTTATGGTTATTATCAAAGTCTAACCGGTCCAAAAACCTTTGGCTTTTCTTTGCCATTGGCATATCGACTATTCTAATGGGTTACTGCCGATTGGAATTTTTTAGTTTTATTTTTATCTTTGGAGGTTACCTTGTCTTTACACAGATCAAGAAAGAGAAAGTATTAAAAAAAATAGCAGCATATTCTTTAGGCGTGATGGTTGTTATGATTCTCTGGATTGTAAGGAATTATTATATGACAGGGAAATTCGTACCATTAAGTGCAGGAAAAGCAGTAGGCATACATTTATTTTCTGGAACTTTGGGAGATACAGTTAACGACAGCGCCTCTTTAATAAAATACCTTGATGAAAACCCTCAAATTAAAGACATATATCAAAAATGGTATGAAATGACTTTGCATAGAAGGACAGGCCTAGAGGATCAGGTCAAGTACGATAAAATACTTTTTGACATGGCTATAGATACTATACGCCAACACCCCTTTAAATATGTACTTATGCGCATTAAGCGGATGCCAAGGGTCTGGGTAAATCTTCATGCGGATGAATTTGCTTTTATCAACACTAAAAATTTAAGATTACTTCATCCGGATTTCCAAAAAATCATTTATTATACAAAGAATGAACCGAAAGAAGTGCTTATTCTGGGGACAAAATATTTGCTTTTCGCCATTAACATCTTTTATATTTTGTTAGCCTCAAGGGGCATCTGGCTGGTAAGGAGAAGGCTTTTGACATTCAGTTTTATATTTCTACCGTTGTTATATGCCCAGGCACTCTATATGTTTATTGCTGTGGACGCTAACTATACAGTTCCCTACTGGCCTTGCATCATATTTTTCAGTGCGATAGGGCTTGTGTCTTCTAGGTTAATTGATTAAATATGAAAATATTACACTTAATCGAAAGTCTAGATATTGGCGGTGCACAGCTTAGGCTGTGGAATGACTTAAGATTTATGGATAAAAACAGGTTTAAGAATATAGTCTGTTCGTTAAATGGCAGCGGCAGATTATCTGCGCAGATTAAGGCTTTAGGAATACCGGTTTATTGCCTCAACGGCACCTACAACTTGGGTAGCGCATTAAAGCTGGCAAGCATAATCAGAAAAAACCATGTTGATATTATCCATACCCAGCTTTTTTTCTCTGACCTTTACGGAAGGCTGATGGGGAAGATGTTGGGAGTTCCGGCAATCGTTTCTACCGTCCAGTCTTCAGTTTATGAGCCGGATAATGAATACTTATATTCTTTAAAGCGCAAATTGTTAGATAGTTACAGCGGCAGATTGTGCAATAAAAAATTTATTGCCGTATCTGAATTTGTTAAATCTTCGCTTTCAAGGCGCCTTAAAATCAGTATGCGTAAGATAGAAGTAATACCCAATTATGTTGATTTTGAGGAGCTCAATTCAGTACAAGAAGGAGATTTGGGCTCTTTGAGAGAGGAATTTTCTATTTCTCCTCAGGACCTTATATTGATTACAGTATGCAGGTTAAATCCGGCTAAGGGAGTGCAATACTTATTAAAGGCAATGCAGCAAATAGTAGCCCAGTATAAATTCGTCAGATTATTGATAGTGGGAGACGGTTTTTATCGCAGTTGCCTAGAGCAACTTGTAAAGGCGTATAATTTGAAATCTAATGTTATGTTTTTAGGAGAAAGGAATGATGTAAAAGAGCTATTGCATATAAGCAACATATTTGTTTTTCCGTCATTGAGCGAAGGGTTGCCGCTTAGCTTGTTGGAAGCCATGGCCTGCGGCCTGCCATCCGTTGCCTCAGATATCGGGCCGGTGCGCGAGATTATCTCTGATGGCCGTACAGGCCTATTAGCACGCTCTAAAGATAGCGCCGGTATCGCAAGGGCAGTATCGAGTCTTATTGCAGATTCTAAAAAAGCCAAAGTGATTGGCGAGTGTGGTAAGGATCTTGTAAGGGATAAATTTAGCCCTTGTAAAAATATTAAATTTTTGGAAGATTTCTATCTTAGCCTCTCATGAAAAAAGAATTAGTGTCATTATTGTGTTGTCCGCATTGTAAAGGCAATCTGGATTTAATTATTGAATCGCAGGAAGACGGAGAAATCAAGGAAGGCCTGCTTAAGTGTCTTTGCGGCAGGACTTATCCGATTAAGAAATTTATCCCCCGGTTCATTAATTCTGACCTTTATGCAAGGAGTTTTACTTTTGAATGGCGCAAGAATAAAAAGACGCAATTGGATTCGGCAAATCTTAATCAACGTTCTCAGCGCGCATTTAAAAACCGGATTAATTTTGAGTTAGGGGATTTAAAAGGAAAGCTGGTTTTAGATGCGGGTTGCGGTTGCGGCCGCTATGCCGAAGTGGTAGCAGAATCCGCAGGCACGGTCTTGGGCTTTGACCTAAGTTACGCTGTAGATGTTGCTTTTGAAAACATCGGCTTGAAAAAAAATGTGCACCTCATCCAGGCAGACATATTTAATTTGCCCTTTAAGAAGGCAACTTTTGATTTTATATACAGTTTTGGCGTATTGCACCATACAGTTGACGCAAAAAAGGCATTTATGAAATTAACCGGGCTTCTTAAGCCAAGGGCTACAATATCTATTTTTGTATACAGCTCCTATAACAAAGGCATAGTTTACACTTCAAATTTCTGGCGTTTTTTTACTGTACGCATGCCTAAAAGGTTATTATACTGGCTTTCTTTCGTAAGCGTACCTTTATATTATCTATACCGTCTGCCCGTTATCGGTAATATAGCAAAGATGGTATTTGTAATCTCCATGGAGCCTGATTGGAGATGGCGGGTTTTAGATACCTTTGACTGGTATTCACCGAAATTTCAGTCTAAACACACTCATGCTGAGGTCTTTGGCTGGTTTAAAGAAGCCGGCCTTTCAGATGTTTCCATCTTTCAAGACGAGGTTTCCATGTCAGCAAGTAAACCGGAGAATAATTGATTGAAAACTCAGGATAAAAAAATATTAATATACATCCCTACCCGCAATACTTCTTTGCATATCAAGGATACCCTTAGCCGCATAGCGCGCAATTTAAATTTTGAATACCTGGTAGTGGATAACGGCAGCACAGATAATTCGGTTGAAGTTGCCAGAAGCCTGGGGTTAAGGGTGGTTCAGCATCATTTTGACAGGGGCTACGGCGCCAGCCAGAAAACAGCTTACAGTTATGCACTGGGCAAAGAAGTGGACATTGTAGCAATGATACATTCAGACGGCCAGTACGACCCTCTTTTTTTACCGCAGCTTTTAGAGCCGGTTCTCCGTGATGAGGCGGATGCTGTTTTTGGCTCAAGGATTTTGGGAAAAGGCGCATTAAAGGGCGGGATGCCGTATTGGAAATATATATTTAACAGGTTTCTTACCTGGTTTGAGAATAAAGTACTCGGTTCAAACCTCTCAGAATTTCATTCAGGCTACAGGGTATATAGTTTAAAATTGCTGGAGAGGATTCCTTTTCTATATAATTCCGACAGTTGGCTGTTTGACAGCGAGATTATTTTTCAGATTAAAAATCTGGGTTTTAAGATAAAGGAAATCCCTATTTCAACGCGTTACCATAAAGGGGCTTCTTCGGTGAGTTTCTTTGAAGGGATAGGTTATGGATTGGGCATATTTTGCCTGGCATTCAGATACCTTTTACATCGTTTTGGGATAGTAAAACAAAAACAGTTCATGTAGAATTTTTAAAAAATGAAGATTATTTTGATTAATACGCCAATAAGAAATCCGCTGCGCGCTGAAATCCCTCTTAAGATTGACAGAGAAATAGGGGCATTGCCTGCTCTGGGCTTATTGAGTTTAGCCTCTTTCCTGAAAGAAAGGCTACCCGAGCAGGAGGTAAATATTATCGACGCCAGAATTGATAATATGGACCTTGAGGACATCAGGAAGACAGTTGATAGCATAAGGCCGGACCTCGTTGGGATTACAACGATGACATTCTCGTTATTGGATGTATTGGATACAGCCAGGGTCATTAAGGGAATAGATTCTAATATAAAAATTTGCCTGGGCGGGCCCCATGTTTCCATATACCCGAAAGAAACACTTTCTTTTAAGGAAGTTGATTTTGTAATCCAGGGAGAAGGAGAAGAGGCCTTTTTGCATTTAGTTAATAATCTCAACGAAAAAACCCCTTTATTTAATATCAGGGGGCTTGGCTTAAAAGATGAGCATGGTAACCTTCATCTTAACGGCGGAAAGCAAATTATAGAAGATTTGGATATTCTTCCTGACATGGATATCAAATTAATTAATTATAAAAAGTGTTATTCTCCTTTAGGCGTAGGGAAATTTATGATGACTCTTCAGTCCAGCCGCGGATGTCCTTTTCAACGTATTTATTGCGACCAGCAGAGCGGGAAAATTTTACGAAAACGCTCTATAAAAAAGATTATTGCTGAAATAAAAGAATTTCATACATTAGGAATCAAGGATATTTTCTTTGTCGATGATTTATTTACCTTAGACCGTAAGCGCGTATTTGAATTTTGCAATGGGATACTGGAAGAAAAAATTGATGTTTTTTTTAAAATCAGTGCCCGCGTGGATACTATAGACAGGGAAATGTTAGCAATGCTTAAAAAGGCGGGTTGCTATAGAATTCATTATGGTGTCGAAAGCGGAAGCCAGAGGATTCTCAATAGATTAAAGAAAGGCATAACTATTGAGCAGATTGAAAATACATTTCAGCTGACAAAAGATGCCGGCATAGATACATTTGCATATTTTATGCTAGGTTGCCCTGGTGAAACGCGCCAAGAGATAATGGCAACGATAAATTTTGCCCTTAACCTTAATCCCAGCTATGCCCATTTTTCTATTGCTACGCCTTATCCCGATACAGAATTATACAGGATGGCCCTGGAAGAAGGGCTATTCAAGGAAGATTATTGGCGTAAATTTGCGCAGTGTCCGGATAAGGAATTTAAAACTAGGTTTTGGACAAAGGAGTTAAAAATGGAAGAGTTAATTTCTTTACAGAATTACGTAAATAGAAGGTTTTATTTCCGGGTGCCTTTTTTGATAAAAGAATTACGAAATATTCCATCATGGTCATCAGGCTTTAAAAAAATGAAAATGGCCTATAAGATTTTTACTTCTTGAAATAAGGAGGCATGTATGAAAAAAGAGGATATTAAGGTTGTTATTCTTTGCGGCGGAGCAGGCACGCGGCTTAAAGAAGAGACAGAATTCAGGCCTAAGCCTCTGGTTGAAATCAGCAGCAGGCCAGTCATTTGGCATATAATGAAGATTTATTCTCATTATGGTTTTAATAATTTTATCTTATGTTTGGGCTATAAAGGAGAAATGATCAAGGAGTATTTTTTAAATTACGAAGTAATGAATAATGATTTTACCGTAAACCTGGCCTCTAAAAGACAGATTATTTATCACAATAATGATGGCATAGAAAAAGAAAGCTGGAATGTGACGCTTGTAGATACAGGATTGGAGACAGAAACAGGGGGAAGGGTAAAGAAAATCGAAAGTTTTATCAAAGAGGATGTTTTTATGCTTACTTATGGAGACGGCCTGGCAGATATCAATATCAGAAAAGTATTCGAAATACACAGGGAAAGCGGCAAAATCGGGATCCTTTCAGCTGTCCATCCGCTTTCCCGCTTTGGGGTAATTGAGTATGATGGTAACGGCATGGTGCATGGTTTTAAAGAGAAACCGTCTCTGGAAGGCTTAATTAACGGCGGGTTCTTCGTATTCAAAAAAGATTTTTTTAATTATCTTACTGACAATTGCACTCTGGAGAAAGACCCCCTTGAGAAGTTGGCAAAAGAAAAACAATTGGCCACTTATGTGCACAATGGCTTCTGGAAATGCATGGATACGCACAAGGATGCAAAAGATTTAAACCGGATGTGGGAAGAGGGGAAGGCGCCCTGGAAAGTCTGGTAGCCTATAACAAAAGGAGAGAATAATGAGTTTCTGGCAGGACCGTAACGTATTTATCACCGGTTGTACCGGAATGCTGGGCTCTTGGCTGACGGATAAATTAATCGGCCTTAACGCAAATGTTACCGGTTTAATCCGCGACTATGTGCCGGGAGCAAATTTTTACAAACTGGGATGCGACAGAAAGATTACTTCTGTCCGGGGAAAAGCCGAAGATTTCTTATTAGTAAAGAGGTTGTTAAACGAATATGAGATTGATACAGTATTCCATTTGGCAGCGCAGCCAATTGTGGGCATAGCCAATCGTAGCCCTCTTTCGACTTTCGAGTCAAATATCCAAGGTACCTGGAGTTTATTAGAGGCCTGCCGCCAGAGCCCCTTAGTTAAACGTATTATCATTGCCTCCAGCGATAAGGCTTACGGCTCACATAAAAAATTGCCCTACAGGGAAGATTTTGCCCTTTGCGCAGAACATCCTTACGACGTTTCTAAAAGCTGCGCCGATCTTATTGCCCAGGCATATTATCGGACATATCGCCTGCCTGTTTGCGTCACGCGATGCGGGAATTTCTATGGCGGGGGTGACCTTAACTTCAATAGGATTGTTCCGGGAACGATTCGTTCGGCATTGAGAAATAAGCCAGTGATTATCCGCAGCGACGGTAAATTTGTGCGCGATTACATCTATATTGAAGATGTAGTTAATGCCTATCTTCTGCTTGCGGAAAAAATGGAAAGATCAAAGTTATACGGGGAATCATTTAATTTCAGCAATGAAGAACCATTAAACGTGATTGAGCTTGCAAAAAAAATTTTAGCATTAATGTTGAAGAAAAAACTAAGGATACGCATCCTCAATGAGGCAAGCAATGAAATAAGGCTTCAGTATCTGTCATCCCTGAAAGCCAGGAAGATGCTGGGCTGGAAACCGCAATATAGCCTGGAGTCGGGATTAAAGGAAACAATACGGTGGTATAAGGAATATTTTGCCCGCAAATGATAAAAGACCTTAAAGGCAGAAGAGTGTTGATTACGGGTGCGGAAGGTTTTATAGGTTCGCATCTTAGCCGCAGGCTTTACAGGCTGGGTGCCAGGGTTCACATTATTGTTCACCCCGCAAGTTCACTCTGGCGCATAAGTGACATATTGGATAAAATTAAGGTTTGGCCGGTAGACCTTCTTGACTCCGCCAGATTAACAAAAGTTCTTCATAAGATAAAACCTCTTAAGATATACCATCTGGCGGCAAATACAGACCACAGGCGTATACTCAGCTTTTTTGATAAGATATTCCATGATAATATTTATGCCGCTTTAAATCTCCTGCAGTCTAGCACCTGGGTAGATATGGATTGTTTTGTGAATACCGGTACCTGCGAAGAATACGGCACAGGAAATGTTCCGTTTGAAGAGGGACAGAGAGAATGCCCTGTTTCGCCATACTCGGCTTCTAAAACTTGCATTACCCATACCTGCATGATGTTACAAAGGTCTTTTGGCCTGCCTGTTGTTACCGTAAGGCCGTTTTTAACCTATGGACCGGCTCAAGGTCAGGATATGTTTATCCCGTCATTAATATTATCCTGCCTTCGGAACAAAAATTTTAAAATGAGCCCCGGAAGGCAAACCCGTGAATTTAACTATGTGGACGATATGGTTGAAGGATTTATCAAGGCATCCGTAACCCCCGGAGCCATTGGGGAAGTGATAAATTTAGGTAATGGTAAGGAGCACAGGATTATAGATGTAGCTAGAATGGTCAAAAAATTAACCAAGGCAAAAATAGAATTGCAAACCGGAATCTTGCCGTATCGGCCGGGTGAGAAGATGCATTTTTACTCATCATCATCCAAGGCAAAGCGCATATTGAACTGGGAGTCCAAGACAGATTTAGAGGAAGGTTTAATCCGTACCATTAACTGGTATAAGGCGCACTATGACAGGAAAAGGTAATTCTTTAAAAAAAGAGATTTTTAAAAAGATAAAGAGGTATTACGAGCTTTATCATAAAAAGAAAGAATTTATACCCGGTAAGTCTAAGGTGCATTACGCTGGCAGGGTCTATGATAGCCGCGAAATGGCAGCCATGGTTAATGCTGTTTTAGATTTTTGGCTTACCCTGGGTAAGGAAAATGCCGATTTCGAGCGGGATTTTGCAAAATACCTGGGAGTCAGGAATATCCTTCTGGTGAATTCAGGCTCTTCGGCGAATCTGTTAGCCGTAGCCAGTTTAAAATCCGATATGCTTAAAAATAGACTAAAGGCAGGAGATGAGGTCATAACTTGCGCGCTTAATTTTCCTTCAACTGTGTCAGCGATAGTCCAGAACAATTTGATTCCCGTCTTTGTTGATGTGGAATTAGATACTTACAATATTGACGTCTCACAGCTTAAACGTGCATTATCTAAGAAGACAAGAGCCATTTTTATTACTCATACGATGGGTAATCCCTGCAATATGGAGAAAATAGCCAGCTTTACGAAAGAGCATAAATTATTTTTGATTGAAGATGTTTGTGATGCATTGGGTGGTAAATTTTCCGGAAGGAAATTAGGCAGTTTCGGGGATATTTCTACTTATAGTTTTTATCCGGCCCACCATATTACGATGGGCGAAGGAGGCGCTTTAGCCACCAATAATTTATCCATTTACCGCGCCGCTTTATCCCTGCGTGATTGGGGCAGGGCTTGTTTCTGCCGTTATAACGAAAAGAAGACCCTCGGCGCCTGCAATAACCGGTTTGGGCTTAAGTTTAAGAATTTACCCTTTGGTTATGACCATAAATATATTTATACCCATATCGGCTATAACCTTAAACCTTTGGACATTCAGGCTGCAATGGGAAAAGAACAATTGAAGAAATTGCCACGCTTTTTAAGACAGCGCGCCCAAAATTTTAATTTTCTGCTTAAGGCGTTAAGGGATTATGAATCATACCTGTTTTTCCCCGATAAATATAAAAATGCAGAACCGGCATGGTTTTGTTTTCCGATTATGGTCAAAAAGAATAGTTTTATAAAACGTAATGATTTTCAGCAATACCTGGAACGAAACAATATCGAAACAAGGATGATTTTTGCCGGCAATATCTTAAGGCAGCCCGCATTTCATAATATTAGATGTAAGGTAATCGGCAATTTAAAGAATACTGACTACATAATGAATAATGCTTTTTTTATCGGCGTGTATCCTGGCCTGGGAAGGGAACACCTCAATTATATTGTTAAAAAGGTAAAAGATTATTTCAAAGCTTTAAATATAAGCTGACATGGTTACAAATAAACTGTTAAAAAACGAAAGAATATTATTATGCTGGCTGTTTCTTATCGCATTAGGAATACGCCTATTTATAGGAATTATTTTATTTAACCCGCCAGTCAGGGCAGATGCCCATAGTTATGAAGAGATGGCTCTTTCCATTTTATCCGGCCGCGGATTGCAAATAGATATGCACCCTACAAGTATTTATATGCCTTTGTACCCTATGTTTTTGGCAGCTATATATTTTGTTGTGGGTCATCACTATCTGTCAATAGTAGTTAGCCAGGCAATATTGAGCGCCTTCATGTGTATTATTATTTATTTTTTAGCTAAAAGGTTATTTAATAAAACAATTGCTTTGTTAGCAGGGATGCTGTTATGCTTTGATCTCGGTTTTATTTTTATACCAAGACATTTTCTTTCAGAAACGCTTTATTCCTTTCTTTTGTTAATATCTATGTTGTTCCTAGTGAGGTTTATACAAACTTATAAAACCCGCGATATTTTATTTGCCGGGCTATTTCTTACACTGACTACCTTAACGCGCTCGCTTATTTTTTTATTCCCTTTTTTTATTTCTGTTTATCTGGCGAAAGTATTATCAAGAAAGTTTGGGGTAAAGCTCGCCTTAAAGAAAATCAGTTTATTTATACTAATTTTTCTGCTGCCGCTAGGGATATGGGTAATTAGAAACTATCGCGTTCATCATGCATTCGTTCCGCTTACTACCCTTACGGGAGAGAGCTTATATGCCTGCTATAAGCCGGAACAGGGCAAAATATTTGGCAAGTTTGTCTATGATGATGTTTGCGCAGCCGGAAGAAAAATAGATAGCGAAGTCCAGCGCAATAAATATTTTCTGGATGCCGCCCTGCAATATATCCGTACTAACTATAATAAAATTCCTAAATTGGTACTATTAAAGTCAATGTATTTTTTCAGTTTATTTGATTGGGAAGTTATTAATTACGGAGTTTATAATTTTTCTTTTGCCTTTATTTTGCCATTCATAATTGCCGGTTTTTTTGTCCCGCTTATAAAAAAATATAATCATGGAATAGCTATTATTTACCTTGGCTTATTGTATAACCTGATTATATTATTGATTTGTTATGCCTCGCCGCGCCTGCGCCTGCCTCTGGAACCATATCTGATTTTGTTTGCAGCCGGCGGAATTTATTTTCTTTGGCAAAGGAATAAAAATAAATTTATGTTTATTTCAGTAATTTTTATTTTCTTAATAGCTAATTATTTAGCATATATTTTCTCTAGCCAGGCCAAGGGTTTATTCAGGACCGTGTTTCAAATATGCGGTTTGTGGTAAAAGGGCTAAAATGATAGATAAAAATGCCAAGATTTATATTGCCGGGCACACAGGAATGGTAGGTAAGGCTGTATGCCAGTTATTAAGAGAGAGGGGCTATCGAAATTTATTATTAAAAAGCGAGGCCGAATTAGATTTAAGAGAGCAGGATAAGACAGAGAAATTATTCCAGGAACAAAGGCCTGATTATGTTCTTTTATTTGCTGCAAAAGTGGGAGGCATAAAGGCCAATATTAATTACCCTGCCGATTTTTTATACGACAATATAATGATAGAGGCTAATATAATTCAGAGAAGTTATAAATATAAGGTAAAGAAACTATTGTATCTGGGCAGTTCCTGTATTTATCCGCGCAATTGCCCCCAGCCGATGAAGGAAGAATGCTTGCTTAGCGGTGAATTAGAGCCTACGAATGAAGGTTATGCCCTGGCAAAAATAGTGGGCCTAAAATTATGCCAGTATTACAATCAGCAATTCGCAACAAATTTTATCTGTCTTATACCCTGTAATCTCTATGGGATAAATGATAATTTTGATTTGGACAGCTCTCATGTTATACCGGCTTTAATCAGGAAATTTCATGAAGGTAAAATTAACCAAAAGCCGGATGTAACAGTTTGGGGCTCAGGCAAGGCAAGGAGAGAATTCTTATTTGTAGATGATTTGGCAGATGCCTGTTTATATTTTATGGATTGTTACAATGGGAAAGAAGTCATCAATGTCGGCCCAGGCGAAGATATCCCTATGTCAGAGTTGGTTTTTTTGATTAAGGATATCGTAGGATATCGGGGCAGGGTTGTTTTTGATTCAACGCAGCCGGAAGGGATGCCAAGAAAGTTATTGGATGTAGGCCGGTTAAAAAGGTTAGGGTGGAAACCCAAGACAAAATTAGAAGACGGAATAAAAATTACTTACGAGTGGTATTGCCGGGCTTATGGATAAAAAATTACTTATAGATTATTTTAACCGTTGCGCCAAAGACCGTAGAAAACGCAGGCGCAGGAATCATTATTATTATGAACAATTAGAAAGTTATTTTGAATTTATAATTCCGCAAGGTTCATCTGTTTTGGAGATTGGCTGCGGCACAGGAGAAACATTAAATGCGCTAAAACCGGCGCGCGGATTAGGAATAGACTTCTGCCCGGAAATGGTCAGGCTTGCCCGCAATGAATTCCCGCACCTTGAATTCAGGGTTGAAGACATAGAAGAACTAAAAACTACGGAAAAGTTTGATTATGTTATTCTATCCGATTTGGTTGGTTTGTTATTGGACGTACAAACAGCATTCAATCAATTAAAGAAAGTCTGTTCTGCCAGGACAAGGGTAATTATTGTTAATTATAATTATCTGTGGGAGCCGGTACTCAAACTTGCGGAAAAAATAGGGTTAAGGACTCCGCAGCTATTACAAAATTGGCTATCACTTCCTGATATTGAAAATTTGCTGTATTTAAGCAATTTCGAAGTTATCAAAAAGGGTTGCCGGGTTCTGCTGCCGATATATATCCCGATTGTCTCAACCCTTTTTAATAAATTCATTTCCAAATTACCATTATTATCAAGATTGTCATTGGTCCAGATTATTATAGCCAGGCCAAAGCCATTTAGTGTTGTGGAAGATAATTATAGCTGTTCTGTGGTAATTGCCTGTAGAAATGAATTGGGAAATATTCGGCCTACTATTGAAAGAATACCTAAAATGGGCAGTCATACCGAAATAATATTTGTAGAAGGCCATTCCAAGGACGGCACGCTCTTGGAGATAAATGGGCAAATCAAGAATTTTCCAGAAAAAGATATAAAAGTATTGATTCAGGACGGGATAGGTAAAGGGGATGCTGTGCACAAAGGTTTTTCTCATGCGAAAGGCGATATTTTGATGGTCCTTGATGCTGATTTAACCGTCTACCCAGAAGAATTGCAGAAGTTTTACGATACCCTGGCTTCCGGGAAAGCCGAATTTGCAATGGGTTCACGCCTGGTTTATCCAATAGAGGAAGGGGCAATGAGGTTTCTTAACCTGGTAGGGAACAAATTTTTTAGCATTGTTTTTTCCTATCTTTTGGAGCAAAGAATCAAGGATACCTTATGCGCAAATAAAGCCTTTTTCAGGAGAGATTACAAGAAAATTGAAATGGTCCGCGATCTTCTCGGTAATTTTGACCCGTTTGGCGATTTTGATTTAATTTTTGGGGCAGCAAAATATAACCTCAAGATTCTAGAAATTCCGGTAAGATACAATCCCAGGATCTATGGAACTACCCAGATAAGCCGCTTCAGTCACGGGTGGCTTCTTTTAAAGATGTGCTGGATTGCCTTTTGGAGGCTGAAAATAAAGTAAAAATATGAGTGATATTATATTAATTTACCCGAAAACAGGTTTTGATTTAGGTGCTGCCGTTGCTCCTCCACATAGTCTCTTAACCATAGCTGCGCCTCTGACAAAAGAAGGCTATAAAATAAAAATTATTGACCAACGTGTAAATCCGGCATGGAAACAAGAATTAAGAGATGAGTTAAAATCAAATCCTATTTGCGTAGGCATCTCCAGTATGACAGGTTCACAGATAAATTTTGCCCTGGAGGCAGCTAGTTTAGTAAGAACAGAGGCAAAGAATGAGAGGATGCCCATAGTCTGGGGAGGCCCGCACCCCAGTATCTTGCCGGATGAAACTTTGGCTAATGAATTTGTGGATGTAGTGGTTATGGGTGAAGGCGATATCACTTTTTTTGAATTAGTAAAAGCAATAGAAAAAAAGGACAGTTTTAAGAATACTAATGGAATCGCCTTTAAAGAAAATAATAAAATTATTATTACTCCTCCCCGGGAATTATTGAATATGGAAACCTTACTTCCTACCCCCTGGGATTTGCTGGATATAGAAAAATATATTCATTCCGATTTTTATTTGAAGAGGACTAACCGGACCTTAGATGTTGGGCAAACGTCCAGGGGATGTCCGTATCAATGCGGATTTTGTTGCAGCGCCACTCTAAGAAGAAGAAAATGGCGGGATATGTCAGTAAAGAAAGCCATAGACATGATTGTCTCAAACGTTCAAAAGTTTAACTTGAACGGTATATGGCTAAGGGATGATAACTTTTATGTCAATTCGGAAAGGACAAAAGCCATCTGTCAGGGTATGATTGACGCCGGATTGAGAATAGATTGGTATTCTTCCGGCACTCGGGTGGACAATTTTTTAAGGCTGCCTCCTGAGGCGATAAGGACGATGAAAGAGAGCGGTGCCCATGTCTTAAAATTTGGTGCAGAATCGGGCTCAAACCGCATTTTAAAATTGATGATTAAAGATATTACTGTCGAACAAACATTTCTTGCCAATCTTAAAGCTAAAAAGTGGAATATCAGGCCTGCCTTTTCCTTTATGGCCGGTTTTCCTACGGAAACATTTGAGGAAGTCAATATGACGATTGAGGCGATGAAGAGGCTGGTTAAAGATAATCCCGATGCGGAACTTGAGTCCGTCTGTATATATACTCCTTTACCAGGAACCCCGATGTATAGTTTAGCTCTTCAACACGGCCTGAAACCTCCAAAAAGATTAGAAGACTGGAGTAACTGGAATTTTCATGAATTCACAGATGAGCGTAAGAACCCCTGGTTTAATAGGAAAGACAGGCATGCCTTGGGAAACTTAACTTACATATCTACTACTGCCTTTGTTATGTCAAACCTCATTAGGACAATACATAATCCTTTGCTAAAGACACTTGCGTGGATTTTTATTTTACCACTCAGCAAATATTTCAGGTTTAGATTTAATCATAAATTGTATAGATTTGTTCCGGAACTAAAAATTGTAAGTTTTCTAAGAAAGAAATTCTTTGAGGCCAAATAAGTGAAAAGACTCTTTTTTGCATTCTTTATCTTATATCTCCTCTTGTTCATATTGGGCATCAGGACGCTGTTTCACGGATTTCCAGACATAGAGAGATTCTTTGCCGAATGGAAAGACGAAAGGTTAATACTTACATCTATTATAAAATTCGGAACATTGAATTTTGCGCCTACCCAGGTTTGGCATCCGCCTTTATATAGTTATTTGACCTTTGTCCCTATAGCCGTATTTTATTTTGCGGGTAAATTGATAGGCATATTTCATGATAAGGTTGAATTTGTGAGTTTCTATTTTAACAACACTCATTATTTCTTTTTCATCGGAAGAATGATGAGTTATATTTTTTACTGGTTGACAGCTTTAATGATATTTAAAATGGCCAGGTTATTTTATAGCCGGTCAGTTTCACATATAACTACCCTGTCGTTTTTATTAATACCGAGATTTATTTTAGATTTTTGTTCGACGCGGCCAGATACTTTATCACTTTTAACCAGCACTATATTTTTCTTTTTTATACTGAAATATTATCTGCACAATAAAGAAAAATATTTATTTTTGGCAGCATTCTTTTTAGGCGTTACGACAGCGACCAAATATAACGCCTTGTTTCTAGGCTCCATTTTTATCCCTTTGTATTTTTTTAGCCAGAAAGTCAGGATTCCCTCTGGTCGTAATTTTGTGACGTTATTCGGTTTTTGCTTGAAGATATGCCTTCTTGCGATTATGGGATTTTTTATATGCAATCCATTTTTTGTAATCCAGTTTACGAAATACTTTTACAATTTTATGGTTTTTAGAACTATCGTACGGTACTATTGGGAAGGTTATCACCCTGCCATATTTTGTTTGACACACGCCGCAGAAGCGATGTCCCTTATATATATGAACCTTTTTGGGTTTTTAATATTTCTTTTCGGCGCCCGTTACTTATTCAAGAGAAATAAAAAATTAACTGCTATTGCTTTTACCGGCATTTTAGTATTTGAGGTTTATTTTGGAATATTCTTAAGGACTACTTCTCCCATGCGTTACTTATTCCCATTGCTTCCAATAGTGGCACTATTTTTTAGCTCCGGGGTAAACTTTATAAATTCGAATAAGCGCAAATTTATAGCGGTTTTAATTTTATTTGTATTGATAGCCTTTTATAACTATCTGGATATTTGGCAGGGGGTATCGTCAAGGCCTACCTATCTGCAAAAGGCAAGGTATTTCATTGAAAAATCAATACCTGAATTTACAACTATATGTATAACTTCCGATAGCTTACTTCCGCAGTTGAACATGACAAGGGCTTCTTATGGCCATTTGCTTAATACTGCCCAAGAATTGCAGGATATTCCGGGGCATAACGTTCATTATAAGGAAATGGATAGTGAAAAAAATTATGATAGCATCTTTAGAGAATTAAGAATAGAGAGCATGACGAAAAGCCCGCAATATAATCTTCTGCGATGGGATAGAAATATTAAAACAAAAAAAGATGCTATGAATTTTATGATTAAGAATAATGTTAAATATATCATAGGCAGCAATGCGGCATGGTTGGATACTAATAAAGAATTAATTGATACGCGAATAATTTCATTAGTGAATGAATTCAGGCCAAACAATAAGAGGGTATATGGCAATGAGTTTTTATATATATTTAAAATTGAATAAATTGGGTTGTACGAAATGAACAGGAATTGGTTTTCTCTTGTGATATTAGCGTTGATAGGCATTAACCTCGGATGGGTATGGTTAATAAGCCCTGGCTCTTTATTTATGCTTCTGTTGGCCGTTTTTTTTACGGCTATGCTCAGCCTCCTTTCTAAAGCCGAAGATAGAAGATTTTTAATGACTCTTTTTTTATTGGGCCTTGGCTTAAGGGTCTTAATTTGTTTATTTTTCGTTTTTATTTCTATTTTCTTTAAAAGAAATATTTGGATTACTGGAGATGGCTGGGGCCTGTATAATTATGCCTGGGCATTTACGCAATGTGTGGATGGATGGAAAGAATTCGTATTTATGGAGGCAGTAGACGGAAGCCTTTATATTGCCCCTTGTCCATTAGCAAGGATTTGGGAATATGGATATAATGGTTTTACGTATCTTTTGGGAACAATCTATTATTTTTTTGGGCCGCTTAAATTTTCATCCAGGATATTGAATTGTTTAATGGGTGTAGGTATAGGCATTTTTATTTATCATATAGCTAAAGATGCATTCGGCAGGGCCGTGGCAAAATTATCAGCGGTATTAGCCGTGTTTACTCCATCCTTATTTTTATGGTCACTTACTCTGATGAAAGATATACCTTTTATCTTTACAACCACGCTTATCTTATGGAGTTTTTTCAGATATCTAAAGACAAAAAAGATTTTTTATTTATTTACATTGTGCATAGCTATATTAGGCCAGTACATTATTCGCCCGCACTTTACAGTTGATTTTATTTTATTGAGTTTACTTTTATCATATTTTATTCTTTCTAAGCTTAGCCGCAGGACGAAATTTTATATTACATTGTGTTTATTTTTATTAATGATCCCCGTATCGTTAAATTCTAAATTGAATAACCTCGTCAGAGGGCAAATGCATAGAATTATCAACTATAGCCGCGGCATTATCGCAAGTGAAGGGTCAACCTATAAAGTTTTTGACGACAAGTATTACAGCGGAGGCTCGTTAAGCCAGGCAGAATACATTAGTTTCATTGACTTTGTTAAAGGGATTTTAAGAGGGTGGTTCTACTTTATTTTAGTACCTTTCCCCTGGAAGATTTATTCAAGATTGCAAATGCTTAGTTATCCACAGGTACTTTTATGGTATTTGTTTATTCCATTTGTTTGCCTGGGAATAATTTCGGCCTTAAAATATAGATGGAAAGAAACCTTTGTTATTTTATCATATATTATTATTACCGGAACGATGGTGGTTATTACCAGCGGTAACATCGGGACGGTATTTCGCCACCGCGATATGTTTACTCCTTTATTCTTGATTTTTGGATCAGTAGGCCTGCTAAAGGTATTAGGCAAATTGGAAAGTTTTAACAGGAGAGAGGCCAATGCGCTTTAAACGGGTAATCTTAATCAGCCCTTATTACTCAAACAGCATCTTCACGATGCCTGTTTTGCCAGTGGGCCTGGGCTACATTTCAGAAAATTTAAGAAAAAACAGGATTGATTATAGAATTGTGGACCTGACATTAGGTCATAGGTCTAATTTTTTAAGAAAACAGATATATGATTTTCGCCCGGATTTAATTGGATTCTCTATGATGAGCTTTATGTATAAAGATGTATATAAGACTATTGTCCAGATAAAAAGAGAATTTCCCAACATCAAGATTGTGGTGGGAGGGCCGCATCTTTCCAGTTTGCGCGAGGCGGTATTAAAGGAATGTCAGGATATCGATTTTGGGGTACTCCAAGAAGGCGAAGAGACCATGGTTGAGCTCTGCTTGGGCACCGAAGTAGAAAATATAAAGGGCCTGCTTTATAGAGAAAATGGCGCAATAAGGTTTAACGGGCCAAGAGAAACGCTTTGGAATCTGGATACATTAAATTTCCCCACCTACGAACGTTTTGAACTGGACAAATACGGCTTTGGTATAAGTATAGTTTCCTCTCGCGGCTGCCCATATAAATGTATTTTTTGCGCAGCTTCATCTATCAGAAAGGAATACAGGGTCAGGAGTCCTAAAAATATAGTAGAAGAAATAGATTATTGGTATAAGAGGGGATACCGTGAATTTGATTTGCAGGAGGATAATCCTACCTTTCACAGGGAAAGGGCATTTGAACTCTGCGATGAAATACAGAAAATGGGCTATAAAGACTTGGTTATAATGTGCGGCAATGGCGTGCGTGCCGACAGGGTCGATAAGAAATTGCTTGCCAGGATGAAAGAGGTTGGGTTCAAAAGATTGGCTTTTGGCGTAGAGGCGGGAAACAATAAAGTTTTAACCAGTTTGAAAAAAGGAGAAAAGATAGAAGTCATTAAAGAGGCAATTCAGAATGCCTGTGAATTAGGTTTTTTTGTGAGCATTTTCTTTGTAGTCGGTTCTCCCACAGAAACTATCAGAGACGTGCAGGATTCCATAGATATTGCATTAAAATATCCGATTTCCAATGTTAGTTTCTATAATCTCATTCCGCTTCCCGGAACAGAGCTGTTTGATTGGGTAGAGAAGAATAATTATTTTATTATCAGGCCGGAAATATACCTGAACAAAGGCGGCCGTATGCAGATGGGGATAGTCCCGGTGTTTGCAACTCCGGAATTTTCTGCCGGGGAAAGAAAAGCCGCCCTTAAGAAAGTAAAGCGCATCGAAAGGTATATCAAAAGAAGGGTTATTGAAAATAAACTGCCCAAAGCTTACCCTTTAAATAAATTAATTGCCTGGGTTTACACTTTGAATCTAGTCAGGTATATTGAAGAACAGTTGATACACTATGAAATATTCAGGAAAACTATAGGATTAGTCAGGAATAGAATAAGGCTTCTTTTTTATAAAATATAAATTCAGGAGTTTAATGTGAAGGTTCTCTACATTTCCTATGACGGCGCTACTGAGCCGATACCGCAATCCCAGATTTTGACATATTTGCGCCAGATTAATAAGAATGGCATTGAATTCTATTGGCTTTCTTTTGAGAAGCCCGCTTCTCCCCTGAGGTTTGCGCAGAGACAAAAATCATTCAAAGCCGAATTATTAAGAAATGGGATTAACTGGTTTGGACTGCCCTATCATAAACGCCCGTATTTATTGGCTAAAATTTTCGATATCTCTAACGGCATATTCCATGCTTCTTATTTGATAAGCAGGCATAAAATATCCATCCTTCACGGAAGAGGGGAGATCCCGTCTTTTATCTGCATGATATTAAAGTACATATTCAAATTGCATTTTATTTATGACCGCAGGGGATACATGGCGGAGGATTATGTAGAAGGCGGGATGTGGAAAAGCAGAAAGAGTTTTCTTTACAGGCTTTTAAAATTCATAGATAAGAAATTGCTGTTATCAGCCGATGCCATAGTCGTGCTTACCGAAAGGATAAGAGATATTTTAGTAAAAGAAAACATTGAAATCAGTAACAGGATTCATGTTATTCCCTGTTGTGTTGATTTGAATAAATTTAAATATAATGTGACAAAAGATAAAGGATTGCTAAGCGAGCTGAAATTAGATGGTAAATTTATTTTTATTTATCTTGGCTCTTTGGGTACCTGGTATTTAATAAAAGAAATGATAGATTTTTTTATAGTTGCAAAGACTCAGATTCCCGATTCTCATTTTTTAATATTGACTATGTCAGATCACAGCATCGCCAGGGATATATTGTATCTTAAGGGGCAAAAAGAAACTGACTTTACAATATTAAATAGCCCGCCTTCATTAGTGCAGGATTACCTGTCTTTGGCAGATGCTGCCCTGATATTTATTAAACCGGTATTTTCAAAATTATCTTCTTCTCCGACAAAATTTGCCGAATGTTTATCATGCGGTTTACCGGTAATTATTAATTCCAATATCGGAGATTGTGACAAGTTAATCAAGTCTAATAGAATAGGCGTAATTGTGGATGAATTCAGTAATAATAATTACCAGCAGGCATTGGAGGAATTGAAATCACTGATGAATAGAAGCGAAGATTTTCGTCAAAGATGCCGCAAGGCAGCCGAGGACCATTATTCTCTCAATTTAGGTGTCAGCAGATATTCTCAGATTTACAAGAGGTTATATTGCCAGAAGGGGGCAGATTAAAGTATGAAATATTTAATTACCGGCGCAAATGGGATGTTGGGCAGTGCTTTATGCCCCATGCTAGCCAAAGACGGCGGCGAGATTTATCCTACCGATATCAATACTAAAGGCAATAATATATATAAACTTGATATTAGAGATAAGGAGCAGGTACAAGCTATGGTTAAAGAAATAAGGCCTGATATCCTGTTTCATCTGGCTGCCGAAACGAATGTGGATAAATGTGAATTAGAGCCGGAACATGCTTATCAAACCAACGTCTTAGGGACTAAGAATATTGCTTTGGCCTGCAAAGAAATGGGAATTATTATGGTTTACATAGGTACCTGCAGTATTTTTGACGGGAAAAAACAGGAGCCCTATAGAGAAACTGATACACCTAACCCTATCAGTGTATATAGTAAGACAAAGTTAGAAGGCGAGAGGATTGTTCAGGATTTGCTGGAGAAATATTTTATTTTTCGGGCAGGATGGATGATGGGAGGTAATAAAAAAGATAAAAAATTTGTAGCTAAGATAATAGAGCTACTGGAGACACAAAAAGAAATCCGGGCAGTAGATGATAAATTCGGCAGCCCTACTTTTACCTTTGATATTTCCAGGGCAATGATAGAAACAATTAAAGTGGGGCGTTACGGCCTCTATCACATGACCAATCTTGGCTCCTGCTCCAGGTACGAACTGGCCTGTAAGATTAAAGAATATCTGAAGAAAGATGATGTTATTATAAAGCCTATACCGTCATCCGAATTTCCTCTGCCTGCACCGCGTCCGCGCTCTGAGGCAGTAGAAAATTTCAATTTAAGTTCGATCGGCCTTGGTCACATTATGCGGCCATGGGAAGAGGCACTAAAGATTTATCTTGAACAGCTAGCAAAGGAGCATTCGGAATAGCATGGAAACTGTAATTCTGGGAGCTGGCTTAGCCGGTATAAGCGCTGCGCGTAATTGCAATGGTACGATATTTGAAAAAGAAAAAGATATCGGCGGGACCTGCAGGTCAATAAAAGAACAAGGTTTTATCTTCGATCTCGGTATACACGTGTTGCATACCAAGAACAGATATGTTTTAGATCTTTTAATGGAACATAAAAATTTAAATTTGAAGGCGAAACGCCGCTTAGCTTGGATTTATTCACACAAAAGGCTGACCAAATACCCTTTTCAGGTAAATACATATGGTTTGCCAAAAGATATCATAGCTCAATGTTTAAACGGTTTTATTAATAGAACAGCTAAACCTAAAGGAAAATATGATAATTATGAAGATTGGGTATATGCCAATTTCGGCGCCGGCATATCCGATCATTTCTATTTACCTTATAGCGAAAAGTTTTGGACAGTTAAAGCAAAAGAGTTGACTACGGATTGGTTGGATTTAAGGATACCGCAGCCGGATTTGGAGGATATAATTAAAGGAGCGATATCTGTGCAAAAAAAAGAATTTGGCCCTAATGCCATATTTCGTTACCCTGTGAATGGCGGCATTCAAAGAATCGCAGAGTCCATGCATAGAAGCGATAGAAAAATAATATTTTCCAAAGAAGCGGTAAAGATTGACCTTGATAAGCACAGAATCCACTTTAATGACCATAGTTCAACCACTTATAAATATCTTATTTCTACTATACCTTTACCTGAATTATTAAAAATCATTGTTGGAGTCCCTAAGGAGGTTATTAAGGCAGGGGAGGCCTTGCGGTATAATTCTATTTTATGCATAAATTTGGGTATAAAGAAGCAAAATATTAATTCAGCCCATTGGATATATTTTCCCGAAAACAAAATTGCTGCTTTTCGCATTAGTTTCCCCGGGAATTTTTCCCGGTTTACAGTTCCGGAGGAATGGAGTTCATTACAGGCTGAAGTATCATACTCGAAAGACAGGCCGATTGGATACAAAGATATAACAGAAAAGGTAATCAAGGATTTAATTAAAACAAAGATTCTTAAGGCTAAGGATAAGATAAAGTTAATCAATGCAAAACATATTAAATATGCTTATATTATTTACGATCATAACCGGATTAATAATCTTAAGATAATAAATAAATTCTTAAGAGCCCATAACATTTATGGCTCAGGCCGTTACGGACAATGGGAATATTTTTGGATGGATGAGGCAATTTTAAGCGGGAAAAAAATTGCCCATGAAATTGGAAAGAAAATAAAATGAAAGTCTTATTTATAGTTCCATATCCGACTGAAGGCCCAAGCAATCGATATAGGGTAGAGCAATACCTTCCTTATCTAAAAGAAAAAGGAATAGATTATTGTATTCGGCCGTTTATCCCGTCAACTTTTTTTAAAATACGTTATAAAAAAGGAAATTATACCAAAAAATGTCTTCATTCATTTTTGGCTTTCTCAAAGAGGTTATCCGACCTCATAAGGGCAGTTAATTTTGATATAGTCTTCATACATATAGAAAGTTTTCCTTTTGGCCCGGCAATATGGGAGTGGTTCTTTGCTAAAATAGGCAAACCAATAATATACGATTTTGAGGATGCGGTGTATCTTAATGATTTTAAGGGAACAAATAAAATGATTAATCTTTTAAGATACCCTAAGAAATTTTATCAAATTTTACGCTTAAGCAGCCATGTAATCGTGTGCAATAAATATATGAAAGATTTAGTATATCCTTACAATCAAGATATCACTGTTATTCCTACATCCGTAGATACAGAAAAATTCAGAGTCGATATCAATAAGCCTCCCTCAAAAATACCGGTTATCGGTTGGATTGGCAGCCACACTACGTCTTATTATTTAGAGCCACTGAGGAAAATACTTGCTGCCTTGGCTAAAAAATATGATTTTTCTTTAAAGATAATCGGTGGTAGAGAAGATTTCAGCATACCGGGAGTAAAGGTAATTAATGAGGCCTGGGCACTGGAAAAAGAAGTAGAGAATTTCCAAAAATTAGACATAGGTATTTATCCATTGCCAAATGATGAGCGTGCAAAGGCCAAGACTCCCTTTAAAACAATCCAGTATATGTCAGTGGGCCTAGCCGCGGTAGCCTCAAAAATCGGAGGCAATATCGATATTATTCAGGATGGGGTAAACGGCTTTTTAGCGGCTGATGAGGAGCAATGGTATAATAAACTGGCAGCTTTGATTGAAAACTATCCACTGCGCAAGACCGTGGGTTTGAATGGCAGGAAAACCGTAGAAGAAAAATTTTCACTGAAAGTAAACAGGACGAAAATTTTAGAGGTAATAACAAAGGCCTACAACAGCGGTATTTAAACTAAAAGGCAGATAAAATCATGTGTGGCATTTGCGGCGTCATTGACTATAGGGCTGGTAATAACCTGGAAGAAGATACCATCCGTAGGATGTGCAGGAAGATGCAGCATCGCGGCCCCGATGATGAAGGCATTTATATAAAGAATAACCGATTATCAATAGGTTTAGGACATAGAAGGTTGAGTATTATTGATTTATCGTCGGCAGGTCATCAACCAATGCCTAATGAAGATAATTCTCTTTGGTTGGTTCTAAATGGAGAAATTTACAATTTTCAAGAACTGCGCAAAGATTTAGAGAATAAAGGCCACAGGTTTCGGTCTAACACTGACACCGAAGTTGTGCTTCATCTCTATGAGGATTATGCTGAAGATTGCTTGAGATATTTAAGGGGCATGTTTGCTTTTGCTATCTGGGATGAAAGACAGGATAAGCTTTTTTTAGCCCGCGACCGTGTCGGGAAAAAACCCTTGATTTATTATTATGACTCTCAATATTTCTGTTTTGCATCGGAATTTACTGCCTTGCTGGACTGCGGACTAATTGAGAAAAAGATTAATCGTTCTATGATTAATCCCTATTTGACTTTTGGGTATATCCCGGCCCCTTACAGTATTTATGAGGGAATTTATAAGTTGCCGCCTGCTCATTTTGCTGTTTTTAAAAATAATAAATTAACATTAACGCGCTATTGGTCTTTGGATTATACACATAAGCTTAGCATAAATGAAAAAGAAGCAACAGGTGAATTAGAGAGAATTATGTCTGAGGCAGTGAAATTAAGATTGGAAAGCGATGTGCCACTGGGCGTATTCTTAAGCGGTGGGTTAGATTCAAGTACGGTAGTAGCGCTTATGGCTAAACTTGGTAGAAAAGTTAAAACCTTTTCAATAGGTTTTGCCGAAGAATCTTATAATGAATTACACTATGCAAGAAAAGTGGCAAGCAAGTATCAAACCGAGCACCACGAATTAATTATTACTCCTAAGATTGCAGAAATCATCCCACTTTTAGTTGAGCATTACGGTGAGCCTTACGCTGATTCTTCAGCAATCCCGTCCTATTGCGTCGCAAGAGAGGCTAAAAGGTTTGTTACTGTGGCTTTAAATGGAGATGGCGGAGACGAGTCGTTTGCTGGATATGAGCGTTATCAGGCAATGTATTTAGCACAGTATTACTGTCAGATGCCGCGCTTATTAAGAGAAAAAATATTAAATAAGATTTTTACTAACTTCCCCGATTCCATTCATTTCCACAGTTGGTCACGTAGGGTCAGGCGTTTTTTTGAGGGGACACGGCTTCCTTGGTTAGAACGATATAGAAGATGGGTAAGCATGTTCAGTCAGGATTTAGTAAATGAAATTTATTCTGAAAAATTTAAAAATATTTTTAGGTCAGATGATACACTGGCTTATATTAGCCAGTATTTAACCAGCACTCCCCAAGAGGGATTATTAGATAGACTATTACACGCTGATATCTCGACAAACCTGCCTAATGATTTATTGGTAAAAATGGATATCGCCTGTATGGCAAATTCATTAGAGTGCCGCTCGCCGTTTCTTGACCAGGAGTTTATGCAATTTATGGCTTCCTTACCAATTAGATTTAGATTCAAATGGTTGGAAAAAAAATACCTGCTTAAAAAAATCGCCAAAGAATATTTGCCGAAAGATGTTATTTATCGGCCCAAACGCGGATTTGGTGTGCCGGTCGGGTATTGGTTTCGCCAAGAGCTAAGGGATTTCATAAGTAATCATTTACTCAGCCCTAAATTTTTTAAACGAGGGTATTTTAATCGCACGGCAGTAGAAAATCTTATAAAGTTACATCTGGATGGGAAAGCCGATTATACTTCTCAAATCTGGACACTTTTGATGTTTGAGCTTTGGCATCAAAGGTTTATTGATTAATAATGAAGAAAAAAGAATTTATTTTTATATCTGCAGGACTATTAATATTTATATTATTACTTGAAGGATTTGTAAGGATATATAACTTTATTAGATCATCGACATCATCAGTAATTTTAAGTAAAAACGAAATTTTGGTGTATGAGAATAGACCATCTATTGTCTTTAAAAGCAATCATGGGGTCCGAATGCAATATAACTCTTTAGGATTTATTGGAGATGAAATTGCACCAAAATCAAATGGGGCGTTTAGAATCTTAGGGATCGGAGATTCTATTACAAGTGCTTCCTATCTTTCAGACGAATATCGTTTTCTTAATATATTGCAGAAAATATTATCAAATAAGCTAAATAAATCGATAGAAGTTATAAATGCCGGTACAGGTGGTTATAACACGTGGCAAGAATTAGAACTGATAAAACAAAAGGGATTAAGTGTTGAGCCAGACCTTATTATTGTTGAAATTTGCCTTAATGATTATATCCATAATAAACCTAACCTAAGAAAAAATTGGTTTAATATTATAAGTGTGAATTATAGGGAGAGTTCTGAAGCTAGATATTTTAATTTTCTTTATCAGAAAAGCGATTTGTATAAATTTCTATATGACTTCCTTGCCAAATTTAGACTAAATACTCTCGATAAGAAAGATTTTCTTGCCTATGTTAAAAATTATAATTTCAATATTAATGAAAATGAATTTCGAGAGTGGATAAAACCGTTATCGGAAATAAATACCGTCGCAAAGGCACATAATATAAAGTTAATATTTGTTATTTTTCCTTTACAAAATCAAGTTGTAAATAAACATGACGTATCTTGCGATAAATTATCAAATTTTTTCAAGGAAAATGGTATATATTATATTGATTTAATTAAAGATTTTAAATATCAAATTTCTCTTGGAAAAATTCTGTTTAAAGAACGCGATATACTTCACCCTAATTCTGAAGGGCATAAGGTATGTGCGAATGTCATAGCTAATTATATCGAGAATAAAAATATAATAGAATAATTATGCATAATTTTAATCTTATAACGCGCTAACGATTAATTTATAAATGAAAGCATTTTTACTAATATGTTTCCTGGTTGCTAGTTTTGGGATTATTGCTATACTTAATGTTCCGGTAACTACCCAGCAGGGAATTAATTACCAACTGCACACTATTAAATTACCTTTATATCTCAAGTTGTTTAACTTTCTTGATCGGCATTTTAATTATAGTGAGCTGGTAGAGAATATACTTAATGGTGTTCAGGCTACAGAGCAAGAAAAGGCATTAGCGATATTTACATGGACATATAATAATATAAAAAAAAGGCCAGATGCCCTTCCGGTTGTGGATGATCATGTTTGGTATACCATTATAAGAGGTTATGGGGTCAGCGATCAATTCTCAGATGTGTTTACTACTCTTTGTAATTACGCTAATATTTCTGCCTTCTTTACGTGGATATATTCTTCAGACAAAAAAGATAGAATTCCGATTTCTTTTGTCAGAATAGGACAAAGGTGGTGTCTTTTTGATCCATATAATGGTATTTATTTTGTCAATTTAGAAGAGAAAATTGCTTCTACGGAGGAACTAAATGTCGGGAAATGGAAACCAATTTGCATATCAGAACTACCAAGGGAATACGTTGACTATAACAGATACTTTTCCAATTTATCTTTGACAAAAGATTATTATTTAAGTAGGGCTAGGATTCAGTCTCCTCTAAGACGAGTAATCTATCAGATAAGAAAGGTAGTATTCCTAAATGACAGATAAAAAGAAAATCTTAAGATTTGGTATAATTGGTTGTGGTCGTATATCTAAAATTCATACTTCGGTTATTTCTGGATTGCAGGGTGCAAAAATGGGTGCTGTTTGCGATATTGTAGAGGAGCGGGCCAGAAGTTACGCTGATAAATTCAAATGCGAATTTTACAATAATTATAAAGAATTAATAAATTCTAAAAGTATTGATATCGTAAACATATGCACCCCGACTCATCTTCATGCCCAGATGTCTATAGCTGCTGCAAAATGCGGTAAACACGTAATTGTTGAAAAGCCGATAGCCCTATCTCTTGCTGACGCCGATAAAATGATTAAGGTTTGCGAAGAAAATAAAGTAAAGCTATTCGTAGTAA
>JAQUAH010000102.1 GCA_028687345.1 Candidatus Omnitrophota bacterium
CTTGTTATAATCAGAAATAGCCCACTCGACATCACCTTTTGATTGATATGCAAGGCCCCTGTTAAAGTAAGCATCTGCATGATTAGGGTTGATTTCTATTGCCTTTGTAAAATCAGCGATGGCTAAATCAATATTGCCTCCCTCTTCATAGGAAAGCACCTGGTATGCTACAGCCCGCTGATAATAAGCTTCTGCGTTATAGGGTTTAAGCGCTATGGCCATAGTTAATTCAACAATCGCTTCTTTCTCCATCCCTTTATTCACGCATTCAACTCCTCTCTGGAAAGCTTCATCTGCTGAATTCTGGGCATAGAGATTACCGATAAGAAAAGACAATGCAATCAGAACCTGTAAGCCAATCCCCTTTAAATCTCTTAGATAAAGAATCACTTTAAGCCTCTTCTTGCGGAAGAGCCTTGGAAGTAAATGTGCATTTCGGAAAATTTGAACACCCGAAAAAGAACCCGCGCCTTGAGCGGCGCTCAATCAGTTCTCCGCCGCATTCGGCTTGAGGGCATTTAACTCCGGATGAGATTGATTTGGAATTTTTACACTGCGGATACCCTGAACAGCTTAAAAATTTCCCCTTTCTGCCCCACTTTACAATCATCGGCTTGCCGCACCTGTCGCAAATTTCATCGCTAAACACTATCTCTTTCTTGATATTGGCTTGTGCAAAGTCAAGCGCGGTCTTAAAGGGCTGGTAAAAATCAGAGAGGACTTTATTCCTGTCAAATTTGCCTTCTTCAATTTCATCAAGCTCTTCTTCCATCAGGGCAGTAAATTTAATATCCATGATTTTGGGAAAATACTCTACCAATAAATCGCAAACCTTAAAACCTAATTCGGTCGGGGAAAAATAACCTTTAAGCCGCCGCATATAGTCGCGCAATATAAGGGTCTGGATTATAGGCGCATAGGTAGAAGGCCTGCCGATGCCCTCCTCCTCCAGCGCCTTGACTAAAGAGCTGTCTGAAAAACGCGCAGGCGGCTTGGTAAAATGCTGGCTAGGTAATAGCCTGAGCAAATCTAAAATTTCGCCTTTTTCTAAGGGAGGGATTTTATTCTTTTTACTCTCTTCTGCATCCTCTTCTTCCGTATTATTATTTTTGCTATAAACCGCCATGAAGCCGTCAAAAATTAACTGGCTCCCTGAAGCAAGAAATAAATATTTCCCTGCCGTTATATTAACTGTAGTTATTAAATAATTAGCCGGGGTCATTTGGCTGGCGAGAAATCGGTTATAGATTAGTTCGTAGAGCTTATACTGGTCGTTACTTAAGAATTGTTTAAGGCTTTCCGGTGACTTGGAAATGGAGGTGGTCCGGATCGCCTCATGCGCCTCCTGGGCAAGTTTCTTTACTTTATAAACATTGGGTTTCTCCGGAATATATTTCTTGCCAAAATGACGGCTGATATAATCCCTTAATTCTTTTATCGCCTCAGGTGCAACGTGGGTAGAATCTGTGCGCATATAAGTAATCAAACCTACAGGGCTGTCTTCTCCTATATCAATACCTTCATAAAGCTGCTGCGCTATAATCATTGTCTTGGTGGCATTAAATTTTAATTTGTTAAAGGCGTCCTGCTGAAGGGTGCTGGTGATAAAAGGCGCAGTAGGATAGCGCTTTTTCTCTGTCTTTTTTATTTCCGTAACCACAAATTGATTATTCTTTATATCCTCGAGGAGCCTGTCAGCTTCTGTTTTATTTTGTATCTGCGCTTTTTTATCTTCTATCTTGTCTAACCTGGCTAAAAATTGACTGGCGGCTGGCTGCTGGCTGCTGGCTGCCTTTTTAAGCTCTGCCTCAATCTCCCAGTATTCCTGCGCAATAAATTTTTGAATCTGCTTTTCCCGTTCTACTACAAGCCTCAAGGCAACCGACTGAACTCTTCCTGCGCTTAATCCCCTGGCAATCTTCTTCCACAATAGCGGGCTTAAAAAATACCCCACTATTCTATCCAGTGTCCTGCGGCTGGCCTGGGCTTCAATCATATTAAGGTCAAAATCACGCGGGTTTTTGAACGCGGAATTCACTGCCGCAGAAGTAATCTCATGAAAGACAACCCGCAAGACCTTTTTCTTTTCAAAAATTCTCTCTTTAATCTGCCAACCAATGGCTTCTCCCTCTCTATCAGGGTCAGTGGCGATGTAAACTGTTTTTTTTCCTTTGGATTCTTTTTTTAACGCGCTTAGAATCTTCTGCCTTCCCGAAATTACGACGTAATTTGGCTTAAAACCGTTTTCTATATCTACGCCCAGTTCTTTCTTCGGCAGGTCAATCAAATGGCCCATAGACGAAACTACCGAAAAATTTTTCCCCAGTATCCTGCCGATAGTTTTTGCCTTAGTGGGAGACTCTACGATAACCAGGCCCTTATCCTTCATCAAACGCTCCTTACAAATTGTTTCCCCGGTAATTGTCTAATCAGCTTTTTCATCTGTAATCTTAAAAGTATATCAGAAATACTGGCAATATCCAGGTTTGTTTTCCCGATTAGCTCATCTAAATTAATAGATTGGCCGGAAATCAAATCATACAATTGAGATTCTTCTCTGTCAGGTAAGACAGATTTTAACTCTGCTTTTGCCTCTTTATCTTGGCTGACATTACTAGCCGGCAGCATAAACTCTTCCAAAATATCATCGCATGAGGATACTAACTTTGCGCCTTCTTTGATTAATTTATTCGTGCCAAAAGAGGTATCGGAATCAACTTTGCCTGGCAAGGCAAAAACTTCCCTTCCCTGTTCCAAAGCAAAATCAGCAGTAATCAAAGCGCCGCTGTTTCTGGCTGCCTCTACCACTAAAACGCCTAAACTCAGTCCGCTGATAAGGCGGTTTCTGCAGGGAAAATTTTCTTTTTTAGGAGGCATATCCAGAGAAAACTCTGAAATCACCGCGCCATTTTGCGCAATCTCTTCAGCTAACTCCTCATTTTCCGGAGGATAGATTTGGTTAAAACCACTTCCCATTACTGCAACCGTGCGTCCACCTGCTTTTAATGCGCCTCTATGCGCATAACTGTCTATACCCCGCGCCATGCCTGAAACAATTGTAAAACCTTTATTAGATAATTCGCCGGCAAATTTTTCTGCACAGGATAAACCATAAAAAGATGCGCGGCGGCTGCCGACAATAGCAATACTCAAATTATCCTCACTCTTTATTTCTCCTTTAACATATAAAACAATCGGCGGGTCATACATATATTTTAGATTCCTTGGATAATCCGGGTCATTCTGTATCATAATCTTTAACCCCAGTTTTTTCACGGAGGCAAATTCCTTATCCAAATCTTCTTTTTTTAGAGACGCTATCTTGTGGGCAATTTTTTCACCAATACCTGAAACTGCCATTAATTTCTCTTCAGGCGCCCTTAAGATATTCTCTGGCTTGTCAAAATATTCCAGCAGTTTCTTTAACCGTATACTGCCGATCTCCCAAACCGTATTCAAACTGACTAACGCTTCAACCTGCGTCATCATAGTTCATATTACCATTTTGTATTCCAGGTATCCGAGACATCTACTATCTTGGCGCATTCATTTTCAGAGTTAGATTTTATATGAAGTTTTACTTTATCAATACTCTTGCCATCATCGCTTACTATTGCAAAAGCCTCGATAACCCCGTTTTTCCCTGCGCGTTGCTTAAATAAAGAAAACTCTCTCTTGCCCTTGTGTTCGTAGATAATTGTCGGCAACTGGTCCAGAAAAATCCTTTTTTGATATTGCACAAAATTAGGCCGCCTCTCTACCAGCTCAAGGCAGATCTGCTCAACACCGGAACGCGTCCCGCACATTTTATTTACATCGATTCGATACCACGTCCCGTCTGCCTGCTCATTGCACATCAGGAAATCTATAGTCTGGCGAGTTTCACTCCCGCATTTTGCAAATGCATTATAAAGACCCAATACGCTTACAATCATAGATAAAACCAAAATTCTCAAGAAATTTTTTTTACTCATCCGACCTCCTTTTAGATTTTTTGCCTTTTATTTCTGCGTTCTTCGGTTTATTTCTTTATTTTAGAAATTAATTTTAAGACCTTCTTCACTACCTCTTCTACCGAAATCTTAGAGGTATCTATTGTTTTATCTGCCTTGGCATAATAAGGGGCGCGGAGTTTAAGCAGGAGCTCGATTTGCTTCTTAGGGTCTTTGACATTTAGAAGCGGCCTATGGATGTAGCCCGATGTTCTTTTTAAGATTGCCTCGGGAGTTGCGGTCAGGCAAATAATCATTCCTGTCTCTTTCATGGTTTTTATATTATCCTGGTTAATGACAATACCGCCTCCGCAAGCAACTACGAATTTCTTTTCGCGGGCAACTTCACTTAGAACCTTCTTCTCTATTTTGCGAAAATACGGCTCGCCGTCTTTGGCAAAAATATCCGAGATGAGCCTTTTTTCTCTTAACTCAATTAATTCGTCAAGGTCAACAAAGCTCCATTTATTTTTCTTGGCCAATTCCCTGCCGACTGCAGTTTTGCCCGTACCCATAAAACCTACTAAATATATATTCTTCATATCATTACTTATATCATATAGTTAAGACTCTGTCAAATTGGTTTAAAAAGGTCAGGGACGGTTCTGATAACATGTTACGTTATATCAGAACCGTCCCTATCTGATGAATTACTCCTGGTACGCTGTTAGAACTAACTCGTTTAATTCCTGCTGAATCTCCTTGGTGGCCGGATAAACAGTAGGATACCACTTACCGTCTTTCCCCTGATGCCGCGGCATACCTACAAACAGGCCATTGCTGCCGCTAACGATACGCAGGCCCTTGATAATAATACCCCCTAAGGAGATATCCACAAAGGCCTTTAGCTTTGAATCGCCTTCAAGCTTGTGAATCCGGCTAACCTGAATAGTATTCTCTTGCATATATATCACCTCCTCTACTACTAATGGACGTAAAGGAGGCGATATTCTAACTGATTCTTTTAATATATGCTTTAAAATTGGCCTTTATATCTAAAAGTGAATCGGCGCCGAATTTCTCCAGGAAGGCATCTGCTAAAATAAAAGCGACAGCTGACTCTGCAACTACGCCAGCTGCTTCTACTACACAAGTATCAGAACGCTGGACTGCCGCAGGGTGAGATTTTTTAGTGTTTATATTCACCGAGCCCAAGGGATTGATGAGCGTTGAAATTGGCTTCATGCAGGCGCGGATAATAATATCCTCGCCGTTAGAAACCCCTCCTTCAATGCCGCCGGCGTGGTTGGTTTTACGAAAGTAACCCTTCTCTTTACTATAATAAACAGCGTCATGAACCTGCGAGCCAAAACTCCTGGCATACCCAAAGCCTAAGCCGATTTCTACTCCCTTTATCCCGGGTATAGACATTATATTTTGAGCAAGCCTTCCATCAAGCCGCCTGTCCGGGTGCGCGTAACTACCTAAGCCAACAGGAACATTTCCTGCTATTACTTCAAAAATGCCGCCCACAGTATCTTTTTTCCTGATTGCCTCGGTAATTTTGTTAATCATTCCTTGCTTACCTATAAGGCCAGCGACTGACAATACGCTGCTGGCTATCTTTATGCCAAAGTTGCCTAAAAATATCTTGCATACCGCGCCAATCCCGACTAAGGCTACTGTGCTTCTGGCTGAGGCGCGTTCAAGGACTTCTCTGATGTCATTAAAACCATACTTTAACAGGCCGGCCAAATCAGCGTGTCCCGGGCGAGGGCAAACTACCTTTTGCAGCTTCTCAATACTGAAATCCTTATTCTCTACACACAAGGTGATGGGGCTTCCTAAAGTTACGCCGCTCTTTAGCCCGGAAACTATCGCTGCTTTATCGTTTTCAATTTGCATGCGTTTTCCCCGGCCAAATCCCTGCTGCCTGCGTTTTAATTCTTTGTTTATTATCCCGGCATCCACTTTTAAACCCGCAGGCATCCCTTCTAAAATTGCGATAATTGCCTTACCGTGCGATTCACCTGCTGTTAAATATCTTAACATAATACCTCCGCTCTGCTTATTTCCATAAACCTCTTTTATTCTCCCGCGCTTGCCGATATAATTTTAAAAATAAATCCGCATGTTTTACATTAGGAGGGATAGTCATTATAGAGGCGTATCCTTCTTCTATAATCTTGGCATTTACGAATGTCCCATCCTTTAGATAAACATAGGCGAGCAATCTTTTATATTTATCATGCCTTTCTGCGTCAAATTCAAGGCTTACGCGCTTATTTTCGACTAAACTCCTGGTAAATGCAAAAGCCTGCATTCCCATTTTTTGAATCGTAGCCGCATCCTGTTTTGTACGCACAGCATCGCGATAAAGTTTATTTGATTCATGTATTTCCGGGGTATCTATGCCTATGAGGCGAACGCGCTCTCCGCTCTCAAGCTGCAGCGTATCCCCATCAATAACTCTTTTGACTAAAATATCAGCGTAATCATAACTCTTGCCGTACGGGATAATGAAGTTTGCTGTCTCTGAATGATAGGCTTGGCTATCCCCAAATGCATAAAAA
>JAQUAH010000005.1 GCA_028687345.1 Candidatus Omnitrophota bacterium
AAGATGCCCTTTCCCAATTGAAGCCGCAAGATAAGATAAAAGTTAAGGTTATCAAGCTGGATGTAGAACAGGCAAAGATAGGCCTGAGTGCAAAGATTTAAAAATTACAACTACCATTGCCAGTAGGGACTGTCCCACGACAAGATAAGCTTTGATTAGGAGATGTGCGAAAATGGACATCAATAAGCAGTTACAGATTATAAAGCGCGGGGCAGTCCAGATAATTTCAGAGGACGAGCTTAAGCTCAAACTGGAACAGAGCATAAAAGAAAAAAGACCGTTAATAATCAAGGCCGGATTTGACCCTACTGCACCGGATATACATTTGGGCCATACAGTGCTTTTAAGAAAACTGCGGCAATTTCAAGAGTTAGGGGCTAGGGTTATCTTTCTCATCGGAGATTTTACCGCCCGTATCGGAGACCCAACGGGCAGGTCAGAAAAGAGAAAGCAGTTAACCAGAGACGAGGCCTTAACCAATGCCGCTACCTACAAAAAACAGGTATCCAAGATACTTGCTGTCGAAAAGCTAGAGATAGTTTTTAACAGCGAGTGGTTTGAGAAGATGTCGGTATTGGATATGCTGAATTTGACTACTCATGCTACGGTATCCCAGATGCTCTCAAGGGCTGACTTTAAGAAACGGCTATCTAAAAACGAGGATATTTCTCTTTTAGAGTTTATGTACCCTATTTTACAAGGCTATGATTCTGTGCAGCTTCACGCAGATATTGAACTGGGAGGAACTGACCAGATTTTTAATCTTTTGGTGGGAAGGGATATCCAGAAAGATTTTGGCCAGCCGCAGCAGGTGGTAATTACGATGCCGCTTTTAGAGGGGACTGACGGCGTGCAGAAAATGAGCAAATCTTACGGGAATTACATCGGGATTAACGAAAGCGCATCCAGCATGTTCGGTAAGATTATGTCTGTCTGTGATGAATTAATGCTTAAATATTACGAATTATTGACTGATTGCGATATGTCTTCTGTAAAAAACATGCACCCGAAGCTGGCAAAAGTAGGGCTGGCAAAAGAAATAATTAAACAGTATCATTCAGAAAAGGAAGCAGAGGAGGCGGCATTAGAATTTGAACGCATATTTGCCAAGGGCCAATTACCAAAGGGGATTCCGGAATATAAAACTGACGGCACAAAGACGATTATTAATATTTTGTTAGACAGCCGGCTGGTAAAAACCGGAAATGAGGCACGCAGGCTTCTTAAGGAGGGCGCTGTATTCTTTGAAAACGCTAAAGTGGCAGAGGACAAATTTATACTTAATAAAACAGGAATTTTAAAAGTCGGCAACCGCAGGTTCCTGAAGATAATTATTTCATAGATTATTTTCCACTCGGCTACCCATAATTTTTACTAAATTTTACCCCCACACCAAAATCTTTGTTGTGGGGGTTTACACGAATAGTCCTTTGTAATGCAGAACCTATTTAAGAAGACAGACATTTTTACTAAAAATACCATCGTTGTTTTTATAGGTACTTTTTTTGTTAATTTTTTTAACCTCGCCTATCAATTATTCATTGCCCATAAATTCTCTCCGGCTGACTTTGCGGCATTTAATTCTTTGCTTTCGCTGTTTACCATCTTTGCCTTTCCCTTAAGTACCCTGCAGATGGGTATAACCAAGTATGCTGCTGAATTTAGTGCGCATAACCAGATACAAAAAATAAAATTCTTACTATCAGACCTCTTCAAAAAAACTTCTATTCTAGCCCTGGCCAGCCTTTTAATTTTTTTAGTTGCCGCAAACTTCATAATCAATGCATTGAAAATCCCTTCGCTCTCTTCGGGATATATTTTAGCGCTCTTGGTTTCCTCAACCTGGATTCTTGCGGTGTTTTCGGGAGGCATCCAGGGGCTAGAGCAATTTTTTTGGTTTAGCGGGGTTTCCATTCTAGGCAGCATATTAAAGTTATCCTTTGCGTTTATATTGATTTTTTTAGGGTACGGTATTTCCGGAGCGCTCGGCGCTTTATTATCGGCAAACCTGATAAGCATTGCCATTTATTATTTTGTCCTGAAGGATTTTATTAGTTTTAAGGCCGCAAAAGAGCATATCAATTACAGGGAAATACTTATTTACCTCTTGCCTGTTGCCGCCAGTTTTCTCTGTTTTATTGCCCTTGTAAACTTTGATATGGTCTTGGTAAAGTACTATTTTCCCGTTCAATCCTCTGGTTTTTATTCTTTAGCCCAAATGGTGGGAAAGATTTTTCTTTTTTTACCCGGGGCAATCAGCATAGCGATGTTTCCAAGGACGAGCTCACTGAGGGCAAAAGAGATGGATACCTCTTCAATTCTAAAGCGCTCGCTGCTTTATGTCTCTAGTTTATGCATTTTCGCCTGCATAATCTACAACCTTTTTCCGGCATTTGTTTTAAAAGTTTTAACAGGGAAAATTTATCCTGAAGCGGTATTACTGGGCAGGCTATTCGGTATATCCATGAGTTTTTTTAGCCTCGCACTTCTTTTAATAACATATTTTCTTTCCGTTAAGGACTTGCGTTTTCTTAAATATTTAATTGTATCTTGCCTTTGTCAGAATCTGGCAATTTTACTTTTACATAATTCTCTTGTACAAGTCCAATTTATCCTTTGCATAAATTCGGCTCTCATTTTCTTTACCTTGTTATTTTTTGCATATAAGAAATAATAATGAGATCCTTAAAAGAAAAAATATCTATAATTATGCCTGCCTACAATGAGTCAGGGCATATTGCCTCCAGCATAGAAGAGACTGCCAGGACATTCAATGAATTCGGCTGTTTGTGGGAATTGATCGTTATGGACGATGGTTCAGCTGATGATACTTTTGAAGTCGCGCAAAGCGTTTCCAGGAAATACCCGCATCAGGTTATTGTTAAAAAAAATCCTTATAATTTGGGCAAGGGCAGGGCCGTAAAGAAGGCGCTGCATTATATAAGCGGGGGTTATGTAGTTTTTCTTGATGCGGATATGGATTTACATCCTCTGCAGGTAGAGACGCTTTTTGATATTATGCGCTTGGACGGGGCAGATATCGTGATAGGCTCAAAGCTCCATCCAAATTCTGTGGTTAATTATCCCATGGAACGCAAGATCGTAAGTTTCATTTACTATCTGTTGGTAAGGATATTATTTAATCTTCCTTGCCATGATACCCAGACAGGCCTGAAGTTATTTAAGACTGAAGTGGTACGCAAGGTATTCCCCAGGATTTTAGTGAAGAGATTCGCCTTCGATTTGGAGGTGCTCGTTAATGCGCATCATCTGGGTTACAAGATTACGGAGGCCCCGATAGTGCTAAACCCGCAAAGGCATTATTACGGCCGCATTGGTTTTGATGCGATATTTAAAACACTCTGGGATACTCTCGCCGTGTTTTACCGTATGCACATATTAAAATATTATGACCGTATCGATTATTATCGCCGTAAAAACCTGGCAAAAGAATTTAGAAGAATGCGTAGGTAAATGTCGGGAACTGGACTTTCCTGATTTTGAAATCCTAATTCTTCCCGATGTGGACATAGGGGCTTATCCTGCCGTAGTCAGAATGCTTAGCTCTGAGGGGACTGTTCCTGTGAGGATTATACCTACGGGCCCCATAAATCCTGCCCGCAAGAGAGATATGGCCTTAGGTTTTGCGAGGGGTGAGATTTTTGCTTTTCTCGATGACGATGCCTATCCAGCTAGAGATTGGCTCAAGAAAGCCATGGAGAATTTCAAAGACCCTGCTGTAGCGGCTGTGGCTGGCCCGGGAATTACGCCTTTTAATGATACCTCCAGGCAGAAAGCAAGCGGATTAGTTTATTCTTCGCTTCTGGTTAGCGCAGGATTTTCCTACCGTTATATCCCTAAGAAAAGAAGAGAGGTTGATGATTTTCCCTCATGCAATTTTCTTGTCCGTCAGGAGATATTCCGGGAATTAGGCGGATTCAAGACTGATTTTTGGCCAGGTGAAGATACCAAGCTTTGCTTGGAAATTACTAAGAAATTGGGCAAAAAGATTATTTATGACCCTTTTGTTTACGTCTGGCATCACCGTAGGCCTCTTTTCCTGCCGCACCTTAAACAAATAGCAAGTTATGCCCTTCATCGCGGTTATTTTGCAAAGAAATATCCCCAGACTTCTTTTAAGATTTCATATTTTATACCTACGCTGTTTTTAATTTGTTTAGTAACAGGAGGGATCTTGGCAGTATTTTTGCCTTTTTTTAGATGGTTATATTTCACAGGCATAATTTTATACTTATTGACAGGTTTTATCTTTAGTCTTTCTAAAGAGTTAGGTTTGCTTCCCATGGTATTTCTTGGTATAATATTCACTCACCTTGTATACGGATTTCATTTTCTAAAAGGGCTCTTAGCTAAAAAACTCCGGGAAGAAAGATGAAAATATTAATATCTTATCCGCCGTTACGCAGCCAAAAAGGATACCCTACTTTAGGGCAGAATAGGCAATTTCAGTACTTTAGGGAACCTACATATATTTACCCTGTTGTACCCGCACAGGCTGCCACCTTGCTAAAACAGGCTGGTTTCGAAGTCATTTGGCTGGACTGCATTGCCGGTAATATTTCTTACGACCAGTTTATCCAGGCTATACAGAGAGAAAAGCCGGATTTAATTGCATTTGAGAGTAAAACTTCGGTTATTAAGCAGCACTGGAAGATAATTGATGATATTAAGGGGCTCTCCCCCTTAGAGCTACGAAACGGCCCGAAGGGGACTGTGCCTAAGGTTGTTTTATTCGGCGACCATGTTACTGCTTTGCCAGAAGAATCTTTTCAAAATAGCCAGGTGGATTTTGTCTTAACCGGCGGAGATTATGACTTCCTGCTTTTAAATTTATGCAATGTTCTAAAAGATTCAGGACCAACGTCAGATTTAGAACCGGGTATTTACTACCGCGATAATGGCCAGATAAAAAATACCGGTTCCTTCAGGCTTGACCACGATTTAAATTTACTGCCTTTCATTGACCGTGATTTAACCGAATGGAAATTTTATGCTTACAGAAACGGCAATTATAAACGCATGCCCGGCACATACATTATGTCCGGCAGGGACTGCTGGTGGGGTAAATGCGGTTTTTGTTCCTGGACAACACTCTATCCTAAATTCAGGGTAAGAACTCCGGAAAAGGTTTTAGAGGAGGTAGGCATTCTTATTGAGAAATATAAAATCCGCGAAATAATGGACGATACCGGCACTTTTCCTACAGGAGACTGGTTAAGGAGTTTTTGTAACGGAATAATTAGGCGCCAGTATAATAAAAAAGTATATTTGGACTGTAATATGCGTTTTGGCGCGTTGGCCTACGAGGATTTCTTGTTAATGAAAAAAGCAAATTTTAGGTTGCTTCTTTTTGGCCTGGAGTCTGCCAATCAAAAGACTTTGAATAGGGTAAATAAAAATCTAATAGTAGAAAGAATTATCGAAGATTGCAGGCTTGCCACTAGAGCAGGTTTATTTCCACATATCACTATAATGTTCGGTTATCCCTGGGAAGACTATGCCGATGCCTTGCGGACGTTAGAATTGGGAAAGTGGCTGCTTAAGAAAGGTTATGCCTATACCATGCAGGCCACAATGTGTATCCCATATCCGGGGACAGCACTTTTTAACGAATGTAAAGAAGGGGGACTGCTGAGGACCATGGATTGGGATGATTATGATATGAAATACCCGGTTATGGAAACTTCCATCCCTGATAAAAAAATTATGGAGTTAGTCCAGGGTATGTATGGCGTAAGTTTTAATCCTGAATTTCTCTTGAGAAAACTTTTTTCCCTGAAAGATATTGATGATTTTAAATATGCCCTGCGCGCAGCAAAAAAAGTTATCGGGCACCTTTTTGATTTTGGCAGTTTAAAAACAAGCCATTAAGGAATGATTAGCAAAAACAGGTATATGTTGGATAATTCAAACCGCCTGGTTATAAAACGCAAGGGCAAGAAAATAACCTGCGACGGAAAAATCTGCCCGGATAAAAATAACCAGCTTTTATATTGGCTAAATGAGCCGTCCTCTTGGCGCAGAGTTTATGGCCTTCCTTCCAAGGTTAGTTTTGAAGGCAGGTGGCACATAAATACAAATTACGATTTAGAGTTTGTCCTTAATAAAACCAGGGATTCCCGCCAGATAGAACGCTTGGTTATCAAGGGTGAGATTATTTCTAATGACAGAGATGCTTTGGCATTTCAAATTAAGAGTTACGATAAAAACGGGATGTGCCATATTCAACTGCTGAATTTATCAGGAATGTGGTCAAGTGACGAGCACAACAGGATTATTTTTAATGTTCAGAAGAAAACTACCCCTGATATTGTTACCCTTAAGGGTATTTGGCAGATAAATAAGAATCAGCAGATTACCTATGTTTTTGAAAAGACAGATTTGAAAAGAAAAACAAAAATTTCTCAGGTTTTGACATTTAGAGGTTATTGGCGTGTTGATAGCGCAAACCAACTCACTTACATTCTTGAGCATAGTTCTCAGTCTCGATTTAACTTCCGCTGCCAATTAGAAAGCCCGAATCTTTATCCTTATGAATCAATGATAAAATACCGCATCGGTGTTGGCGTGAAGAAAGATGGAGCTTATGCCACTGAAGTGATTTCGCTTTACGGGCAATGGAAGTTTTCGCGCAGGTTGGGGCTGATTTTCCAGATGGATTACGGCCAAAACAGGCTTAAGAGTATTGAATTCGGGGCTAATATCCATTTTTCCAAGAAAGACGAAATCATTTTTTCCCTGACCAATGATAAAAAAGAGCCTTTGGGGATTTCCGTTACTTTTACACATAAATTTTTACGCAGTTTCGATGCGCAGGCATTTTTACGGCTGAAGAAACTTAAAGAACAGCCCGGTATTGAAATGGGGATTACCGTGCCGTTTTAAGGAGAAGACAGGTGTTCTGGCGGTTTATCGGTTCAAGCGCAGCTATTTTAACCATGTTTTCCTTTATCCCGCAGATTATAAAGGTCGTAAAAACAAAATCTGCCAAAGACGTAAGCCTTTTCACATTACTGCAACTGAGTTTAGGTGTTTCATTATGGATTGCCTATGGGTTGCATTTAAGAAATATAATTATAATTACCGCAAACAGCGTGACTTTATTCAGTCTGATAGTCCTATTGTGTTTTTATTTTAATTACGGGAGGAAGAGATGAGTAAGAAAGTATTTATTACCGGGATTGACGGGCAGGATGGTTCATATTTGTCGGAGTTTCTCTTAAATAAAGGTTACGAGGTGCATGGTATGGTAAGGCGCGTCTCCCTGGAGGACCCCGAACACCATCTTTGGCGGATAAAACACATTTTAGATAAGGTAAAACTCCATGCAGCTTCTTTAGAGAGTTACCCAAGCATTTTTAAGGTAGTGGAGCAGGTAAAACCAGACGAGTGCTACCATTTGGCTGCCCAGAGTTTTGTAAGCTATTCCTTTGAAGATGAATTCTCTACGATTAATACTAATATTAACGGAACGCATTTTGTTCTCTCGGCAATAAAAGAGAAGGTGCCGAAATGCAAATTCTATTTTGCTGCCTCCAGCGAACAGTTCGGGATGGCAAAAGAGTCGCCTCAAAATGAAAATACGCCTTTTCATCCGCGTTCGCCATACGGCATATCCAAAGTCGCCGGTTTTCACCTTACACAGAACTATCGCGAGGCATATGGGCTATTTGCCTGCAGCGGCCTGCTCTTTAACCATGAGTCACCGAGGCGAGGTTTTGAATTTGTTACCCGCAAGATAACTAATGCAGCGGCAGAAATTAAGCTAGGCCTTAAAGCTGAGTTGAGGTTAGGGAATCTGGATGCCAAGAGAGACTGGGGTTTTGCCGGAGATTATGTTGAGGCAATGTGGATGATGTTGCAACAGGATGCCCCGGATGATTATGTAATTGCAACCGGAGAAACTCATTCGGTAAAAGAATTTATAGAACTGGCTTTTGATACCGTAGGGCTTGATTGGAAAAAATATGTTATAGTTGATGATGTCCTTTACCGTCCGGCGGAAGTTTTTATACTAAAAGGAGATTATAGTAAGGCAGAAAAGAAATTTGGCTGGAAACCAAAAGTTAATTTTAAAGAATTGGTAACCATGATGGTCAATGCGGATTTAGAAAGATTTAAAAACATGAAAAAGGATATATGCGATGCTAAGGATTAGGGTAGGAGATTTTAAATTAGGCAAAAAAGAAGAAAATATTATCAAGCATGTCCTTGATATCGGGCGGCTGTCTGAGGGTGTCAAGGTAAGAGAGTTTGAAGAGAAATGGGCGGAATTTATTGGCACAAAATATTGCGTAGTTGTAAATTCAGGCACCTCAGCCTTAATTGCCGGATTGCATGCTTTAAAGTATTTATTTAAGATAAAGGATAAAGCAAAGGTAATCACTTCACCGCTAACATTTATAGCCACTGTAAATGCCATTGTTACTTCCGGTCTCCAGCCTTTGTTTGCGGATGTAGACAGAGAAACCTTTGTAATTAAGCCAGAAGATATAGAGAGGATAGCAAGAAAGGAAGACGAGGCAGCAATTATTTTACCAGTGCATTTAATGGGCTATCCAGCAGATATGGCCCGGATAAATGAGATTGCAAAAAGATATAATTTACTGGTTATGGAAGATGCTGCGCAGGCGCACGGTACATTTTATAAAAACAAGAAATTAGGGACATATTCCGTGCTTGCTTGTTTTTCTTTTTATATTGCGCATAATGTCCAGGCAGGAGAAATGGGTGCGGTAGTTACCGATAATTACGAAGTTTATAAACTGATAAAAAAAATAAAGGCCCATGGCAGGATGTGCGATTGCCCGGTATGTACGAGGTCAGAAGGCAAATGTCCACGCCTGAATGCGTATAAGGGCGAGGAAGATTTTGACCCGCGTTTTTATCACGATATAGTCGGGTTTAATTTCAAGGCAATGGAATTTCAGGCGGCCTTAGGGTTGGTGCAGCTTGAAAATGTCGAGAATATATTAGAGAAGCGTAAGGCCAATGTCGCTTATCTTAATCAGGGCCTTATGCCTTTTAGTAATATATTGCAGTTGCCGAAATATTCACAGGATATCAGTTATCTGGCTTATCCGTTAGTGATTAAGGATCCGGGGGTTATTTCCCGCAGGGTTTTAAGGCAAAAGCTAGAAGAGTCCGGAATCGAGACCAGGCCATTGTTTGGATGCATACCTACTCAGCAGCCCGCATATGCATATTTGAAGGAAAAATATAAGGGTAAGCTTCCTAACGCAGAATACATCGGAGCAAACGGGTTTTATATCGGCTGCCACCAGTATCTTAAAAAAAGCGACTTGGATTTTATCATTTCAATATTTCATAAGATATTTAAAGGAATAAAGTGAGCCCTTTAGTCAGCGTGATTATACCAACCTATAATTCAGAGCGTACGCTCCAGGAATGCTTAAGTGCATTAACCAGCCAGCATTATCCTAATATTGAAATTATAATTACGGATTCATTCAGCAAAGACAGGACTAAAGAGATCGCCAGGAATTTTACCGATATAATCATTGATGCTGAATCTTTGGCGCTTGCCCGTAAAAAAGGCGTAGAATTGGCAAAAGGCAAATACATATTATTTTTAGACTCAGACCAGATTATCAACCCCGACACTATAGAACTTAGCGTTAAGGCCTGTGATGAGGCCGGATTCGATGGCGTGACACACTTTGAACGTTCCAAGATTTACAAAAATACACTGGTTGAGCGTTTGATAAATTATGATAAATGGATATTCCATTCCGAGGAAGACGACGACCCGATTTACGGCACAGCCGAGCCGCGGTTTTTCAGGGCAGATTTAGTGAAAAAAATAGATTTTTTGGATAATCCACCCATAACCTTTGAACTGGCAATCATTAATTTGAAGATGAATAAAATGGGAGCTAAAATAAAATTCGTCAATGCTTACATATACCACTATGAAACCTTTACATTTACCCAGGTAGCCAGGAAATTTTTTCGCTATGGCTTTTATTATATTCCGGCACTAAAGCGCTTTCCGAACCTCGTGATACATCATAGCGCGCCGCGCCGCACCTATTTTACTTTACGCGCACTAAAACAGCCCTTTTTATTTTTGGGGCTCTTTGTCCTTTACGGCATCAAAGGATTGGCGACCTTCTGCGGGATCATTGCCTCTGTCTTTAAGCCGAGATGTTAAACCCATTAACTTTCAGTGTAGCAATTTCCACTTTTAACCGTAATGATGATTTATCGCGTTGTTTAGATGCCCTAAGAAAACAGACCTTTCATGATTTTGAAGTAATAATAAGTAACGGCGCAGGGCCGGAAGGTGTAAGGCGCATTGCAGAGAAATTCGGCGATTTAAGGATTAAGATTGTCAGTCAAAATAGAAAGGGAATCGTTGAGGCGCGCAATTTAGGCTGGTTGCATTCAAAGGCAGATGTAGTATGCTTTATCGATGATGATTTAGTAGTTACTCCTGATTGGCTTGAGTATATCAAAGAAACATTCTTATCGGATGAGAAGATCGGAGGGGTGAGCGGGCCTACAATAATACCTCTGGAAAGACAAAAGAATCGCGACCTGGCATTGCTTTTAGATAAATTCACTCATTCCGGAAATGCCCTATTGAAGTTTCTTGGGAAAATATACCTTAGTATAATTTTGGAAAATAAAATTAATGAAGTAGGAAAGATTTTAAGAAGCGGCGCCTTTAGCCCCGGCTCAAATTATAAAACCTGCCTTGATTTAGCCTCTCCGGTTGAGGTTGATTATTTAGAGGCATGCCATATGTGTTTTAAGCGTAAGTTATTGGATGAGCTTAATGGGTTTGATTATATATATGAGGGCACAGGAGAATGGAATGAGCCGGATTTCTCCTTTAAAGTCAGGGCCGCAGGATACAGGTTAATTTTTAACCCTAAAGCCATTACTTATCACTATATCAGCCAGGCAGGCGTATTTAAAGCCAGGACAAATAGCTATGAGCGCAGTAAAAATTTTATCTTTTTTTATATGCGCTGGATTAAACCAAATACCCTGCAGAAACTAATCCGCTTTAGCTGCAATATCGTATTTATAAATCTTTACTGGTGTTATAAGTTTCTACAAAGCAGGAACCCGGATTGGTTAATGGGAGTTATCGGTACCTTCGCAGGTTTCAGTGAGTCGCAAAGATTGTGCAAGGAGTGACGCTTTGCCAGAGGTTAATAGAAACGATTGGTTAGAAGCAGTTAATAACGAATTTGAGCACCCTGCAATAGCCCTGTGGAGGGCGGTAGAATTAAGACATATCCATAACGCACTAAAGGCTCTCCCGCTTAAAGAGCCCATTCTGGACCTGGGTTGCGCTGAAGGCAAGATTGCCGGTATTCTTTTCAACGGGCAGAAACTCATTGGCCTGGACAATTGCTGGGAACTTTTAAGTCAAAATCACCGTCCACAAACTTACAAAGCACTTATCTTAGCAGATGCCTGCAAAATGCCTTACAAAGAAAGGGTATTCTCCAGCGTATTCAGTAATTGTGTAATTGAGCATATCCATGACCTTAAGGGCGTATTAGGTGAAGCAAAGAGAGTCCTGAAAGAACAGGGCTTATTAATCTTTACTGTGCCCAGCCATAAATTTGCAGACTTTCTTTTTTTTAGCATTGTCTTTGATAAAATAGGGCTTAAAAAACTCTCGCGCTGGTATGGGAGAAAAAGGAACCAGCTGTTAAATCATTTCCATTGTTATGACCATATGCACTGGAGGCAGATCCTGGAAGAAAGCGGTTTTAATCTCCTCAGTTACGATTACTATATGAGTAAAGAAGCAACTTTTGCCTGGGATTTTCTGGCAATACTTGTGTTTATATCAAGATATATTCTGCCAATAAAGAAACTTCGCGCAGGAATAAACTCATTGCTTGGCAGGTATTCAGTCAAATATTATCATACGGATACAGATATCGGAGGCGGGTTATTGATAATAGCCAAAAAATATAAAAAGGAGAAATGATTTGCGGATTTCAGAGTTAGAATATAAAAATATTTTAGAGGATAAATACTCTAAGGCTAGATTAGAAACAGCATTGGGGCTTATAAAACCGTACCTAAAGAAGGCAACAAAAATCCTGGATATCGGTGTTTATACGGGTGATTTGTTTAAAATCTTGCCTGTAGCTACTGATTATTATGGAGTAGACAACGATGAAAAAGCGTTAAAGATTGCCCAGGAGAGGGGTGTTAAAGTCTATAAATTGGATATTGAAAATCAGCCGCTCTCCTTTAAGAGCAAGGAGTTTGATATTATTATTGCCATGGAAGTCTTAGAGCATATGAAACACCCAGAAAGACTAATCCGGCAAATCTCCAATCTGCTTAGTGATGGGGGAGTAGTTTTGCTTTCTTTGCCAAATGAATGCACAATCCTGCACAGGTTTAAAGTGATGTTTGGCAGGGGAATTGACGGTACAGCATTTGCCCCGCACTATCATTTGCATTTTCCTACCTTACGTCAAAATGATGATTTCGTGAGAAAGTATTTTAAGATAATCAAAAAGAAATATTGGATACATTTAGGTACGGGTAATGCCGAGAGAGTTTTATCGATATTTTCCTATGGCTTCTGGCTGGCCCTGGCTAATCTTAGGCCTTCTCTTTTTGCCAGAGGAGTTATTTATTTGTGCACTAAATTTAATTCAGCTTATTCAGGGCTATAGATGAGTGCTGCTGCCGGTTTCTTATCTGGGGAAAAAATAATATTAGCAAGCTATACTCATCTTTACAATGGCCTTCCTACTACCATCGCAGGGCCGGGACTTGCCTTATGCAATTATCTCAAGAACAGGGCTAAGAAGCTGGTGTGTATCTGGCAACCCATGCCCCTTTCCGATACGCTATCAGTTAGAGCAGAGGTTTTTAATAAGCAACAGCTTGTTGAAGTAAAGATTTTGCCGGTTCTTGATTGGCCTTTTGGAAGGGGTAAGGCCATCTCTTTAATCTATCTTTTGTTAAAAATACGGGATATCTTTTCGGTAATATATTTTGCCTTATTATCCCGGGAGCGCTTTGATATATTTGTAGGAGTGGAGGCCCTGAACGCATCAGTAGGGGTATTTCTGGCAAGGATTGGCTTGATTGATAAGGTTATATATTTTAACTTTGATTACGGGGCGCAAAGGTTTACTAATCCTCTATTTAATTTTATATTCCACCTGTTAGATAAATTTGCCGTCTGCCATTCAGATTATACGTGGTGCCTTTCGCAGGCCATAATTGATACCCGTAACAAGAAGGGGCTGCCAAAAGAAAAAATATCTTCGCAGTCTGTTGTGCCTGTGGGGGTAGATTTCCGGAGTATAAAACGGCTTCCCTTAGAAGAAATTTCTAGAAATACTATTGTTTATCTGGGCCATTTAGCAGAACATCAGGGAATCAATCTTATTATGGAGGCAATGCCTGATATACTTAAAGCAGTGCCTTCGGTTAAATTAATCATAATAGGGTCCGGCCCCTTGGAGAAAAAGGTAAAGTCCTGGATAGCAGGATGTCGTTTAGAAGAACACGTAGAATTTAAGGGGCTTATTTCTGATAAGGAGGTAGAAGGCGTGCTTTGCAAATCTGCGTTGGGTTTAGCGCCTTATATGGATGATTCCTCTTCCAATAAGAGATTTACCGAGCCAACAAAGCCCAAGACTTATGCCTCCTGCGGGCTGCCAATAATAATCACTGACGTCCCTCCTAATGCGGCGCAAATCCAAGAAAATGGCGCGGGGATTGTTATCGGCTACAATAAAAATGATTTAACGGCAGCGGTTAAATCACTGCTTACAAATGAGCAGTTGTATAATGAATATAGAAAAAACGCTATTGAGTTTGCTTCCAGGTATGATTGGAATAATATTTTTGACAGAGCCTTCGTTTCATTATTTTCTTTGGATACGGGAGGCGGATAATTGAAAAGCATCATTACGGTAATATTATTGCTTATCTTGCTTACGTTTGTATTTACTTTCCCTCTTGCTTTAAGGCTCAACAGCTATATACCGGGTTTTTCTTCGACAGATGAACCCTATGGAGCGTTATGGCATTTTTGGTGGATGAAATATGCCCTGGTTAACCATTTAAGTAGCGCAAATACGGAAATTATTGCTGTGCCTTTTGGCCAGATTATTCACTCCGCGTATGTATATTGGCATAGCATCAATAAGCTATCGACGCTAATTACCAATCAGATTTTTACTTATAATATTCAAGTATTAGCCAGTTTCGTGCTCACGGGAATAATTACCTATGCTTTATCTCTTTATATTTTTAAGAGCAATTTTGCAGCTTTATTCTCCGCTATAATTTTTGCTTTTTGTCCTTACCATTCCGTACGCAGCTGGCAGCATTTGGGCCTGTCTTTTATCCAATGGATGCCGTTGTATATACTCTCGCTTTTACTCTTAAAGAAGGATAAAATCATGCGGAATATTTTATTTGCTGCCTTATCCTTTTCTTTGGTAATGGGCTTTGACCTCTACTATGCTTATTTTATGTTCATAGCTACTATTTTGTTTATTATTTTTTATTATTTTTATTACCGCAATTTAAAAGAGACTTTTATATTAATTAAATCGATATTGATTGCCGGCATAGTTGTATTAGCGATTGAATCATTTGATTTGTATCAGGTAATAAAATTTATGTTCGGGGCACAGAAATCTAATATCGCCCATGGCGTTTACGGGTATGTCAGGCCCTTTGAAGATTTATTCGCTCAATCCGCCAGGCCGCTAAGTTATTTATTGCCTGCCAGCGTTCATCCGGTTTTCGGCAAATTCACGGAGAATTTTATCGGCACCGCGTTATACGGAGGAAGTTTTACGGAACATACTCTTTACCTGGGGTGGATTCCGCTTTTATTAGCATTTTTAGCAGTTAAAAAGTTACTTTCTGGGGCTAACCTGAGTCATGCCAATGCCAGTGATTCAAAGACGGGAAATTTTTATCTTAGTTTTTTTATTTTTTTGGTAATTGCGGCTTGGCTTTTTTCTCAGCCGCCGTGGTGGAGCATCTTTGGATTAAAGTTATACATGCCGTCATTCTTTATGTATAGGCTCGCCCCTATGTTTAGGGCATATTGCAGATTCGGCGTTGTAGTGATGTTGGCTGTAGCTGTTTTGGCGGGCGCAGGGCTTGAGTTTATTTTGGGCAGATTCAAGACCCAAAAAGCCAAATTTGCAATAACTACTTTTTTCTGCAGCTTGGTCCTATTTGAATTCTGGAATTATCCTCCTTATAAGGTTATAGATGTTTCCGGGGTCCCCGGCGTTTATTACTGGTTAAAGGGGCAGCCGGGAGATTTTACTATTGCCGAGTATCCGTTGGATATTAACGGTGCAAATGAGATGTATAAATTTTATCAGACGGCACACGAAAAGAAAATTATTAATGGGACTACTCCCGGCACTTATGCGAATAAAGTTACTCAGGCCATCATCAAATTATCTGCCCCCAAAACAACTGGGATATTGAAATGGATGGGGGCGAGGTATGTATTAGTGCATAAACAGGATTATTTGAATACTGAGCTGATTGAAGATAGAAATGAGTTAGATAATATACCAAAAAATCCTGGCCTTAAATTAATTAAAACTTTCACGGCTCAAGAATGTACTCAAAAAGGTATAGTGTGTATCCAGAAAACCGGGCCGATTGATGTCTATGAAGTAATCACCCAGCCAATAAGGCCGGAATTAGAATAAAAATGAATATCTTAGGAATATCCTGTTTTTATCATGACAGTGCTGCTTGTTTGGTACGCGACGGTGAAATAATCGGGGCGGTTCAGGAAGAACGTTTTACGCGTAATAAACACGATTTCAATTTCCCTATTAATTCGATAAATTGGTGCCTAAGGGAAGGGCAGATTACTGCCAAGGATTTGGATTTTATCGTATTTTATGATAAACCCTTCATTAAGTTTGAAAGGATTTTAGAAACGGCGCTAAGTTTCGCGCCTTCTGGAATAAGGCAATTTGTTCAGGCCCTGCCTCTGTGGTTAAAACAGAAACTCTGGATTCCAGAGTTAATCCGTAAAGAATTAAATTATGAAGGCAAAATTCTTTTTACGGAACACCACGAATCCCATGCTGCCAGCGCATTTTACCCTTCTCCGTTTGACGAAGCAGCATTTTTAACCATGGATGGCGTAGGTGAATGGGAGACCGCCAGTTTCGGGGTGGGTAAAGGTAATGATTTAGAACTGCAGTATTATTTGAGATTTCCGCATTCCTTAGGCCTATTGTATTCTGCGTTTACGTATTATACCGGCTTTAAGGTAAATTCCGGTGAGTATAAACTTATGGGATTAGCGCCTTACGGCAAGGCGAAATATGCGGATTTGATTATTGAGAATCTGATAGATTTAAAAGAAGACGGCTCTTTTAAGCTAAATATGAAATATTTTGGGTTTTGTAACGGCCTGCGGATGACTAATCGGCGTTTTGAGAGATTGTTCGGCGGCCACCCCAGGAAACCAGAAACAAGGATAACCCAAAAAGATATGGATATCGCGGCATCCATTCAGTGGGTGACAGAAGAAATAATGCTCAGGATGGCCAGGCATGTATATAAGGTTACAGGGCAGGATAATCTTTGCCTTGCCGGAGGGGTTGCCCTGAACTGCGTGGGGAATGGCCGCATTTTGCGCGAAGGCCCTTTTAAAAAGATTTGGATTCAGCCTGCAAGCGGGGATGCCGGCGCAGCGTTAGGAGCAGCCCTTTTAGTTTGGCATAGATATTTGGGTAATAAACGTATTAGCGATGAAAAGAATGATAAGCAAAAGGCCTCATTATTAGGCCCCCATTATGACGATGATGCCATAGAGAGCTTCCTTATAAAGGAAGGCGCACCATATAAGAAATTATTATATTCGCAGATACCGCAAGCGGTTTCAGATTTAGTTACACAGGGTAAAGTCATCGGTTGGTTTGAAGGAAGGTTAGAGTTCGGGCCGCGGGCATTAGGGGCAAGGAGCATAATAGGAGATGCGCGTGACCCCAAGATGCAATCAAGGATGAACTTAAAAATCAAATTCCGGGAATCATTCCGCCCCTTTGCGCCCACAGTTTTAAAAGAAGAGGTTTCTGGATGGTTTGATTTGGACAGGGAAAGCCCGTATATGCTCTTAGTTGCTCCGGTCAGAATTGATAAAAGGTCGGATTCTAAGGATTGGGAAGAACTCAAGGGATTTGATAAATTGAAGGCAAATCGTTCATTAATCCCGGCAGTGACTCATGTAGACTATTCAGCGCGAATACAGACAATAAAAAGAAAGGACAATCCGCTTTATTATGATATGATTAATCTATTCTTTAAAAATACGGGTTGCCCTGTTATAATAAATACTTCTTTCAATGTGAGAGGAGAACCGTTGGTATGCAGCCCCAAGGATGCCTTTAAATGTTTTATGCGCACGGAAATGGATTACTTGATTATGGGCCATTTTTTGCTAAATAAAAAAGAGCAAGAGCCCATGCAGAACGACATAAAATGGCAGGAAGTATTTGAGCTGGATTAAAGGACAGTAGATAGTAGGTAGTAGTTATAATTTAATGGAAAAACTAAATTTAAGTAAAAATAATTTAAGGAAGTTTGGGATAATCATGGGTGCAGCTTTTCTGGTAATTGCACTTTTTATTCTGCTCAAAAATAAAAATAACATCCTGCCTGTAGCTTGCGTTTCCGGGGGCTTCTTTATATCCGCATTATTTATTCCCGCCATGTTAAAGCCCGTATATATATTCTGGATGAAACTGGATTTTATATTGAGCTGGGTAAATACAAGATTAATTTTAAGCATATTGTTTTATGCGGTTTTTACGCCTATGGGCCTTGGGATGAGATTGTTTGGGATAGATTTATTGGATAGAAAAATAGAGAAGCGCAGGGGATCTTACTGGAGGAAAAAAGATAAGAAACAACTTTTTGCCTTAGATTACGAAAGACAGTTTTAAGACGGAGCAGGAAATATGGGAAAGCTTTCCATATTAAAAGAATTCTGGGATTTCTTGCGGGTAAGGAAGAAATGGTGGCTGGCTCCAATAATTATAGTGCTTTTGTTGTTAGGGGCCTTGATTTTCTTTACCCAGAGTTCAGCAGTAGCGCCGTTTATATATACTTTATTCTAAAAATTAAAAAGGAGCCAAGAGGTGAAAAAAATATTGCCCATTACAATTGTATTAATAATTCTATGCTTAGGTGCAATTTATCAGAATAATAGCAACCTTAACCTTGTTGTCTTTAAACTGACGAATAAAAATGAAATAAAAGAAGGGGATTTGGTTTACAGGGTCAGCCTCTTTAGTATTTTCCCGGTAGGAGAAGCAGTCTTTTTTAATAAAGAAATCCAGGAATATGAAGGAAAAAAAGTTTACTATTTGAGGGCTGATGCCAAAACCATAAGTATTCCTTCCGTTTTTTTTAGTGCCAGCGTAGTTTTAGGTTCATATATAGATATGCAGGATAATAACCCGTTGTTATTTAAACAAAGAATAAAAATCTCAGGCAAGCCGGATGTGGCAAAGGAAATAACCTATGACCAAAAAAATGGCATTATGTCGATAGCGGGGGTAGAGCGTTCAATACTACCCAATACCCAGGATTTCCTCTCGGTCATATTTAATCTCAGGAAAATGGATTTAAGCAAGACTACAGATTTCGACATGAATATTAATACCAACCAGAAGAATTATGCCTTAAAAGGCAAGGTTACGCCTAGAGAAATCCTGGTTAATAATAAAACTTATAAAGCATATATTATTAATGCAGATATAAGCAGGCGGGACAAGAACCCCTATCATAAATCCAAGATTACGATAGAATTATTAAGCGATAAAGAGAATATCCCGGTTATAATCAGGGTATTTACAGCAGGTGCATTAATAAATGCTAAATTAGTCCAGATAAAATGACCTTATTTTTATTAATGAATTTCATAGTAATAACTTCTGCATTCTTGATTGCGTCGAAGGTTTTAAAAATTAATACTTTTATCGATTTTTTCATTGTTTTATTTATTTTTTATTTATCACAGATTATTTTAAGCGAACTTTTATTAGGCATACTAGGCATTCTTTATCTTAAAGATATATTTTTACTGAATCTGGCAATACTCTTAACCGTATGGCTTGCCTCTCATAATAAGCAGCTCACTTTGCCAATCTTACCGAAGGATAGCGACAGGGAGAAGCTGCTAAAAAATAAAGTAATATTATTTTCTTTCTGCGTAATCTTAGGATTCGGCCTGGTTAAAGTCCTTATCAATTTTATCAATCCGCCTTTTGGATGGGATGACCTGAACTACCACTTTACTTTTCCTGTTGAATGGCTTAAACATGGAAATTTAGATACGCCAATCACTATATTTGATGATCCCAGCCCAAGCTATTATCCGATAAACGGGAGTCTGTTTTTTTTATGGCTGATTTTTCCCTTTAAAAGTGCCATCTTAGCTGATTTAGGGCAGGTCCCATTTTTCCTTTTGGCATTTCTGGCAGCATATGGGATTTCACGAAAATTAGGCCTGGAAAAAGACCTTTCTTTTTATGCAGCTGCATTATTCATGCTGATACCGAATTTTTTCAAACAATTACAGATTGCCTATGTTGATGTGATGGTTGCGGCCCTGTTTTTAGTCTGTATAAATTATCTTTTTTTATTAAATAGAAAGTTTTCATTCGTTAATCTGTTGATTTACAGTATGGCCTTAGGGTTGCTTTTGGGCACAAAAACAGTTGCCTTGCCTTATTGTCTTTTATTATTTGTCCCATTTCTGTACTTATCATTAAGAAATTTCTCTAAGCCGTATTTTTTGGCATTCTCAATTCTAATTATTATCTTACTCGGAGGTTTTAGCTACATAAGAAATTTTTTTATTACAGGTAACCCCCTATATCCTTTGGACCTTAAATTGTTCGGCAATACTATCTTCAGGGGCGCAATGGAAACAAGCGTTTATAAAGCGCATTTTAAAAGAGAAGACTATTTTTTAGCAAAAATACTCTTTCACGAAGGATTGGGGTTGCAGACGACACTCTTTGTCCTGCCGGCAGTATTTTTAGCATTACCGGCCGCTTTATTAAAAAAAAGACAGCCTTTTAATTTTAACTTAGTATATTTTTTAATTCTACCCCTGTTTATTTATTTGGCGTATAGATACATAATACCTTTGGCAAATACAAGATATCTCTATCCGCTTTTAGGCATAGGCACTATTACAGGCATCTTTCTGGTTAAGGTTCTAGGCATACCCCGCACCTTATTGAACATTTTGACAACTATCTGCGTGTTGGCTTCGGTGCCGGAATTAGCAAAACGCCAGGAATTGGCGGCGGCAATAATATTGACAGCTTTACTTTTCTTTTTCCTGTTGCCTGCAATAAAGTATATAAGGAAAAAAGGGTTTATAAAAAGCCCGTTGTTTATTTTTCCATTTTTGTACCTATTTTTGTGTTTTTTCTCCCTGGCGGTAAGATTTTATCAGCTAAATGAGTATCCTGCTTATACAAAAATGGTAAAATACTCCGGCTTCTGGCCGGATGCAACCCGTGCCTGGGAATGGTTAAATAAGAATACAGAAGGCAATAATATTGCCTATGTCGGCAGGCCGGTACCGTTTCCTTTATATGGGACAAATTTTAAGAATAATGTTTATTATGTTTCTCTAAATAAACAAGAGCCGGCGAAATTGCATTACTTCCCAGATAGCCATTACCAGTGGGGGTATGATTTTTCTACTCTTCATGCAAACTTAGAAGAAAAAGGCAATTATAGAGCCGATGCGGATTATTCTGTTTGGCTAAACAATTTAATCTCACGTATGACCGATTATTTATTTGTTTATTCATTGCATCAGACCAAGGATATAGAATTTCCCATTGAGGATAGATGGGCAAAGGAGAACCCTGACAGATTCAAATTAGTGTTCACAAATAGCATTATACGCATATATGAAATTATCCATCGTCATTCCAGCACATAATGAAGAGGAAAATATAATAGACGTTGTAAATAAAATTGAGCAATCTATAGATTTTCCTCATGAATTAGTAATAGTCAATGACCACTCCGCGGATGCTACGGCTAAGCTTTTGGATGCCCTCTCTAAACAATATAATAATATTACATTATGTGAGAATAAGTTAAGCAAAGGGTTTGCCAATGCCATAAAAACAGGCTTTTATAATGCCAGCGGCCAAGCGCTTGTCCCGATAATGGCAGACCTCTGCGATGATTTATCTACGGTTAAGATAATGCTTGATAAAATTGATGCCGGCTATGATGTGGTCTGCGGCTGCCGCTACATAAAGGGAGGCTTGCGCTTGGGCGGTTCAAAAATAAAAGGTTTTTTCTCCTGTTTTGTGGGCTGGTCACTTTTCTTTCTCCTGGGGCTACCTACCCATGACATCGCTAATGCCTTCAAAATGTATAAAAGTGAAGTCATTAAAGCAATCGACGTTAAATCAAAAGGTTTTGAAATATCAATGGAGTTGGCGCTGAAGGCGTATTATCTAGGGTTTAAGATAACAGAAGTGCCTACAATATGGAAAGAAAGAGAGAAAGGTAAATCCAGTTTTAAAATGCTCAGATTGCTGCCCAATTATCTTAAGCTTTACCTCTGGGCAATTTTTAAGCGCTTAACCGGCTAAACCTTATGCCATTACTTTCGGTAATCATCCCGGTTTATAACGAGTCAAAGACAATAGGGGGAATTTTAGAAAAGATAAATTCCGAAGCCACAGATAAGGAGATAATCGTTGTGGATGACGGTTCTACCGACGAGACCGCTAAGATTTTAAGGGAAGTAAAATATAATAACCTTAAAGTGATACACCATAGCAGTAACAGGGGAAAGGGCGCAGCTTTTTTAACCGGGCTATCGCAGTCAGAAGGAGAATTTGTAATCATTCAGGATGCAGACTTAGAATATGACCCGAATGATTATCACCGGTTAATTGAAGAAATAAAGAGCTCTGGAGTAGATATAGTTTTTGGCAAGAGGTTTCAGAAAGGTTATAAGGGTTTATTTATGCACCGCCTGGGGAATAAGACCTTAACCGCATTATTAAATTTGCTTTTTAAATCGCATATAGCTGACTATGCCACTTGTTTCAAGCTTGCCAGGAAAAATACCTTTATTGAATTAAACCTGGCCGCAAAGGGATTTGATATGGACGTGGAGATCGTCTGTAGGGCATTAAAGCAAAATAAGAGCATTTGCGAAATTCCCGTATCCTATAGCCCCAGGACTTACAAAGAAGGCAAGAAAATAAGATGGAGAGACGGGCTCTGGGCGATGTTTTACATGTTTAAATACCGTTTTCTATAGATAACCCATGGTTAAATTATTATTGACTTATTTAGACCGGATTATTTACTGGCTAATAATCATTATTCCTTTCTTTATAGCGATTGCGCCTGCGCCAGTAAATATTTTTATGGGGTTTTTGATTGCAGGTTTTTTAGTGACGAGGTATTTAAGAAAAGAAAGGCTGTTTGGCAAGACTGCAATAAACCTTTCGCTGCTTTTATTTTTCTTAGTCACAATCTTATCGATATTTAATTCTGTTAGTTTAAAGGACAGTTTCAAAGGAGGAGCCTTAAGATTGCTTCAATATATCTTTATCCTTTTTGCCCTGGCTGAAAGCGTAAGGGACGGAAAACATTTAAAGCGGATCATTTTTTCTATAACTGCAGGGTTAATCTTAGCGTCGCTTGATAGCGTATGGCAGGTAATAACCGGACATGATTTTATCAGGGGGTATGCGCCTGTGGTTAATATCGGCCTGGTGCGCGCCACAGCCTCTTTTAAAGATTCTAATAACTTAGGAATTTATTTAAGCGCATTCGCGCCTCTTATATTCGGACTCACCGGGTATTATTTTAAGCATAAAGAAAAGATATTGTTCATATTCGTAAGCGTGCTTACATTGACCGGAATAATACTTACTTATTCAAGGCCCACATTGCTGGCAATTTATGCGGCATTGTTCTTCTTAGGCATAGCCAGAAGGGATAAGATGCTGGTTTCTCTTTTAATTATTTTTATGCTTATCGCGCCGTTTATAGCACCAAAATCTGTTAAGGATTGGGCAAAACAGGTTGATTATAATCCTGTAAGATTTATGTGCAATGACGATAGAATTGCAATATACCGCAATTCCCTGAACATGATCAGGCAGCATCCTGTAATAGGAGTAGGCGCAAATACTTTTATGAAAAATTATAAAACCTATAAAGAATCTCCGGAATACCGCAATGTAATTACTTCTGATACGGTATATGCCCATAACAATTTTCTCCATATGGCAGGAGAACTGGGATTAATTGGATTAGGAGTTTTCATCTGGTTACTATACAAATTATTTGTAGAATCAAAAAATATCTATTATTTATTAAAGGATGAGTATTTAAAGGTAATCGCGCTTTCTTTGATAGCGTGCTTAATTTCATTTTTGGTTAATGGCCTTGCGGAAAGCAGTCTTTTCCATTCAAGGGTAGCAATAGTATTTTGGTATATCTGCGGCCTGATTTTATCGTTAAGGAAGTTTGCTATTGCAAAGGAGCAGGCGACTGTTTAGAGAACCATGCGCGATATAAAAAAGATACTTGCGGTCAGGACCGACCGTTTTGGAGAATTTCTATTGATTATCCCTGCTTTGCGGGCATTGAAAGAAAAATATCCAAAGGCAAGAATAACGCTGGTTGTCGACCCTTATGTCAAAGAGCTGGCAGAATGTATCGCAGTTGCTGATGAGGTAATTACCTGGAAAAATCGCAGGCATAAATTTGGCGAAATTTTAAGATTCAGCACTGAATTGGGAAGAGGAAAATTCGACCTTTGTGTTATCTTCAACCCCTCCAAAGAATTTAATATTATAAGTTTTCTCGCTGGAATTCCCATTCGGCTAGGTTATGCGCGTAAGCTGGGGATTCTGCTTACCCATAAGATAAAGGATGAAAAATACCTAGGCTTGAAACATGAGATAGAATACAACCTTGATTTGGTAAGTCTGGTTGGCGCAAAGACAGAAGATAAAAAGTTGTCCTTAGAGATAGGGGATGATATAATCAATAATTTATGTAAAGAGCTCGGTATAAAAGATTCTGACAGGTTGGTGGCAGTGCACCCTTTGACAAGTGACCCCATAAAACAGTGGCCCAAGCATTATTTCGTTCAGCTGATTAAGAGATTAACAATGGAATTGAATGTAAAGGTTATCGTCATCGGAGCTACGGAAGAAGTTTCTAAACAGGAAGGATTCATAAGCGATGTAGATGCCAGTTTAATCAATATCATAAATAAGACTAATCTTAGGCAGTTAGCAGCGATTCTTAAGAAATGCAAATTGCTTATTTCCGGAGATAGCGGGCCGGTACATTTGGCGTCATGCGTAGGAACCCCCACAGTAGCAATATTTAGAAGTGATTTACCGGCAAAGAGAGCCGCTAGATGGGGTCCCCTCAGCAAAGGAAGTACAGTAATCCAAAAAACTAATATATCCGATATCCTCATAGATGAGGTATTTGACAGGGCAAAGGAGGTATTAGAGAGATGAATTATGTTATTATTCTGGCCGGTGGCGTAGGCAGCCGTTTTTGGCCCTTAAGCAGTTCTTCTGAGCCGAAACAATTTCTCAATCTCTATTCAGGAAGGTCTATGATAGAAGAGACAATCGATAGAATCGGGGGTTTATTTAAAAAGGAAAATATCTATATAGCCACTAATAAACTATATTCTCAGAAAATCAGGAAAGTTGCCCTGTCAAACGGATTGCAGAAGAAGAATATTTTATTTGAGCCGCAGGGCAGAAATACATTCGCTCCGATAGGTATATTATCGGATAAAATTAACAGAATAGATCCCGATGCAATTATTACGGTATTACCTTGCGACCATATCATCAGTGAGCGTAAGGTATTTTTAAAGCTATTAAAGCAGGCGCAGGATTACGCAAGGCAGGGCGAGATTGTCACTCTTGGCATCCCTCCCGACAGACCGGAAACCGGTTACGGCTATATCAGAATAAAATCTTTTAAAAAAGAAATCAGGTCAAAAGAAATAAAAGGTTACAGGGGGGATAAATTTGTTGAGAAACCGTCTCTTGAAGCCGCAAAAAAGCTTATCAAAGATAAAAGATATTATTGGAACGCAGGTATATTTATATTTAAGTCTTCTGTCATGATGTATGAGATTATGCATTTTCTACCCCAGGCCCATAAAATAATCGAAAGCATCAACTCTAAAAACAATCTTAAAAAATTATGGCATAAGTTACCGGCAGTGTCCATAGATTATGCGATTATGGAGAAAACTAAAAGAATAATAGTATTGATAGCTGATTGCGGATGGAAAGACTTAGGTAGCCTCCAGGCAATGTCGGAAATATTGAAAAAAGACCGAAATGGAAATATATTTATGGGCAATTGCGTAGATATCGGCAGTACTAATACTTTTGTCTGGTCAGAGAATAAGGTTGTAGGTACATTAGGGCTGAAAAATATGATTGTTATAGAGACAAGAGATGCTGTTTTAATTTGCCCCAAAGTTAGGGCCCAGGAAGTCAAAAAGCTCGTCCAGCTTTTAGGGCGCAGGAGTTTTAAAAAATAAATTTGGAAAGATTTCTTATTATTAACCCATTTGGGATAGGGGATGTACTTTTCGCAACCCCGGTTATAGAAAATATTAAATTTGCCTATCCCGATAGCTTTATTGGCTATTGGTGCAATGAAAGGGTAGAGGATATTATTGCGAATAATCCGCATATAAATAAAATCTTTGCGCTCTCAAGGGGGGATATTAAAAAAATTTACCGTAAATCCTGGCTGCAAGGGTTCGCAGGCTCAATAAGTTTATATTTCCGGCTCAAAAAAGAGAGATTTGATGTTTCGCTGGATTATTCTTTAGACCATCGCTATAGCCTGACAGCAAAATTTGCGGGGGTCAAAAGGCGCATCGGTTTTAATTATAGAAACCGTGGAAGATTTCTGACGAATAAGATTGATTTGACAGGCTACAGCGATAAGCATGTAGTGGAATATTATTTAGACCTCTTAAGGCTTATTAATATAACCCCGAAGAAATTTGCCTTGCAACTTAAGGCATCAGATGGCGAAAAGGCAGCTGCGCGAAAAATCCTTGCCGGCTGCGGCGTTAATGATGGAGACCTCTTAATAGGTATTGCACCGGGGGCAGGCGCAAGCTGGGGGATTGACGCTTCATTAAAACATTGGCCTAGGCGGCACTTTGCAGGTTTAGCAGACAAGCTCATTGAGAGTTACGGTGCCAAAATATTGATTTTAGGAGATACTTCAGAAAGGCTCATTGCGCAGGAGATAACAAGGGGAATGCGTAACAAGGCTGTAGATTTAGCCGGGAAAACCAAATTATCTGAATTGATTGCAATTATCGATAATTTAGAGGTTCTTATTGCCAATGACGGAGGCCCCCTGCATATGGCTGCCGCATTAAATAAAAAAACAGTCTCATTTTTTGGCCCGGTAGACCCAAAGGTTTACGGGCCCTATCCTTCAAATGAAAAGCGCCATATTGTTTTGAGGAGGAATTTGGAATGCAGCCCCTGCTACAGGGATTTTCGTCTGAATAAGTGTATTGAAAACAGGGATTGTTTAGAAAAAATAGATATTGAGCAGGCGCTTGAGGCCGTTTCGAATTTACTGTCAACAGGAGAGGAGCTTAAAAAATGATAAAAATACCCATTATAGACCTTAAGAAACAGATCGGGCCTATTCGGGGAGAGTTAGATGCAGCAATAAAAAAAGTTATAGACAATACAAACTTTATACTGGGTGAAGAGGTTAGAAATTTTGAAGAAAGCGTAAAAAAATATTGTCGGGTAAAATATGCGCTAGGCGTTTCTAACGGAACCGATGCGATAAAACTTGCATTGGTTGCATTGGGTATTAAGCCAGGCGAAGGGGTACTTTGTCCCAACTTCACTTATTATGCCACTGCTTCCAGCATAGCAACGATGGGCGCAGTGCCTGTTTTTGTGGATATTGAGCCGGATACTTATAATATATCAGCGCCAAAGATTGAAGAGGCAGTTAAAAGGAGCAAGAATATAAACCTGAAAGCTGTTGTTCCGGTCCATCTTTATGGGCAGTGCGCCGATATAGATAATATCGTTAAATTAGCGCAAAATTACGGTTTGAAAGTAATTGAAGATACTGCACAGGCTTTCGGAGCAGAATACAAAGGGGAAAAAGCAGGCACGATTGCCGAATGCGGTGCCGTTAGTTTTTACCCGGGGAAAAACTTAGGCGCCTTTGGCGATGCCGGAATGGTGCTTACAAATAGCCAATCCCTTGCCGAGAGGCTCGACATTCTTAGAAACCAGGGAAATAAAGAAAAGTATCAACACGTATTACTTGGGTATAATCACCGTATGGATACTATTCAGGCCGCTATACTGCAGGTTAAGCTGAAGTATCTTGATGCCTGGAATAAAAAGAGGCAGGAGAATGCCGGATATTTTGACCGGAATTTAGAAGGCTTAGGCATTAAAACGCCTTTGGTAGCCAAATATTCTACTCACATTTACCATCAGTATGTATTACGTTTAAATAACCCAAGTTCAGGATTAATAGAGCATTTAAGAAAAAAAGGGATAGATACACGGGTATATTATCCGGTGCCGCTGCACCTTCAGGAATGTTTCACGTACCTTGGATACAAGAAAGGGGATTTTCCGGAATCAGAAAAAGCATCTATTGAGACTCTGGCAATACCCGTATATCCTGATTTAACCAAAGAGGAAATGGATTACATTATCAGTTCAATTGAGGAATTTTTAAGATGAGCGGCCTTTCGGCAGTAGTTATTACAAAAAACGAAGAGAGAAATATCAGAGGATGCCTTGATAGCGTCGCAGGCTTTGCAGATGAAATAATACTTGTAGACGACGAGAGCAGCGATAAGACAGTTGATATTGCCAAGGAATTTACAAATAAGATAATAATCAGAAAGATGGATGTAGAAGGCAGGCAAAGGAATTTTGCCTATGCAAAGGCACGAAATTTGTGGGTTCTAAGCCTGGATGCGGATGAACGGCTAACCAGTGAATTAAAAAAAGAAATTAAGGAAGTATTAACGGACAACACTAAATATAACGGCTTTACTATCCCTAGGCGTAATTTTATCGGAGATTACTGGGTTAGGCATGGCGGATGGTATCCTAGCCCGCAGTTGAAGCTTTTTAGAAAGGACAAATTTCGCTATGAAGAAGTCGGGGTGCACCCGCGCGCCTTTATGGATGACCCCTGCGGGCATTTGAAGTCCGACATCATACATTATTCTTATAGGGATTTAGAGGATTTTCTCTCTAAGTTAAACAATCAGACGACACGTGAAGCGCAAAAATGGTTTAATCAGAATAAACCGATGCGTTTGCCCAGGTTTATCTACCGAAGTATCGATAGGTTCCTGCGTACATACATAGGCCGGCGGGGCTACAAAGACGGCTATATAGGTTTTGCAGTTGCCTTTTATGCCAGCCTTTATCAATTTATTAGTTATTTAAAATATAGAGAGCTCATCTTAAGGAAGGAGAGAAATTAGATGAAGATACTTATCACCGGTGGTGCTGGCTTGGTAGGAAGCCACTGTGCAGAATTCTTCGCACTGAACAATCCTAAAAACAAAGTTATTGTCCTGGATAACCTGATGCGTTCGGAAATTTTCGGTTACGATAAGGCATCGGTAGAATTTAACTGGAATTACCTTAAAAAATTCAAGAATATTGAGCGCATTAAAGGCGACGTGCGCAGCGATAAGGATGTTGCCGGGGCGATCGGCAAGGGGGTG
>JAQUAH010000103.1 GCA_028687345.1 Candidatus Omnitrophota bacterium
ACGTAATCAGGATTTTCTATCTTAAGCTCCATAATATCCTGCATAATTTCTACAGAATCGTCCATCCCGGATAATTTAATCTGTAATTGAATAGCATTTCCTTCTTTACCAGTGGGCTCATAATGAACCGCGTCTCCTAAAATAAGCAGAATTACCTGTCGCTTTTGTATTTTTTCTAAGAGCGTAGGTTCAGATGCTGTTCTTCTAGAATTTAAAATTCTTCTTAAATTATCGCGGCGGCCGTGCAAATCTCCAATTAGCGCTATCTCTATACCCTTTGGTGCATCGCGTAAATCCACTACATTTCCATGCTGATATTTGCCTTTCTTGATAGCTTTTAAAAATGCGTATAATCTTTGATATGCCTCTCCAATCGACTTTCCTTGTGGCGTTGAAATACTGGAGTCAACCGTAAACTTATAACTGTATGATACCTCCTCTTCGCCTGGCTGATAGGAAACTAATTCCCTTTCGTAGGTCATCCTTGAGCGTGTTATCCCCTGAGTAATCTCAATTGCCTTACTTAACCTCATGCCAAAATGATTAACCAGCTCATCTCTTGCCCCTTCGCGTAAGGATTTTATATAGATATCCAAATCCTGGGCGCGATCTCTTGAGTTATCATATACTGCCTTTCCCATGTTTTCATTTATACCGGATACCAAAACCAAGTGTCTTACAAAATTCTCACCTTGATAAGCTGCAATAAAAGCAGCTAAGGCCAAGCCAACCTCACGGCCTATTTTGTTAATCCATTGTTTTGCTTCTCTATCTCCTTGTTGCGCACATGGGGTAAGGGTGCGTTCCGTGTATCCAAGGCCTGCTTTCTTTAGCCTTCGGCGAATATTCGGGCCGGATAACCTGTCTTCGAAATCCCTTAGGCCATTACCCCAGGCAATAACAGGATAATTTGAATGCTGCCTGGCGAACTGAGCTGGGTCGTTTAAGTATTCATACCCAATTTCACCCGGGTTCCCTCCGCATTTTCGTAGTATTGCCCTTCGGGTATTGCCTTTTTCCAGAGGATGCCTGCCTTGAGTTTTATCACCAACCCAGGCGTAATGCTCATTGTCTATTTGGATAATATTGTGCCCTGCCTCTCTAATCTCATTATCCTTGCCAAAGTAAGGTTCACCATCCTTTTTAACCGCTATATTAATACCGCCGCCTATAATCACAATCCCGCCGTCTCTAAATTCTCTCAATGAACCCCTGGGAGAATAAGTCTCTCCCATTAACGAGCCTTTGGCATCATTGCAGATTACTACTTCCACTATCATTTCTCGGTCTAAAAATAGATTTTCCAATCTGTCCCTGAAAGGATAATTTTTAAATGGTAAGTTAGGCGCAGCGAATTCCGAGCCAAAGATTCCATTTTCTTCATCAACCGGACCGGCTAAATTTACGCTCACTCTCTCTATCTTAACTTTATCCACTCCCTGACGCCTTATCAGCCATAAGATTTCCTTTACGATAAACCTTGCCACATCATCACCATCGCGTTTCTTTGTTGAACGCCTCTTAGTTGTCCAGTCAGGGAATGCCTGACTCCATCTGCAAAAAGAACAGGCCAGGACATTATTATTGCCGTCATTTATAGATATAGCCACCTTATCTCCGCCAACTGATACACCTATATACCTATATTCTGCCCGGACTTTGAAATTAAACATTTTCTGCTCTAATTCTGTATTGAACTCGTGGGGATATCCGGCCAAGGCAGAAGCTTCATGAATAAGGGAATTCTCAATTTCTGAAGGATTGGGGTTGGTTCTGGGAAAAATAATGATTGTGTCTTTGCCGCTATTCCTGGCATTAAGAGCAAACACTACTAGCTTGTGTTTCCTTTGGAAAGTTTCTACATCCTTTTCTAACTCTGCTGGCGCATTGATAGCTACAGCTTTCTTTAATCGCTCAGATACACTTTCATAGTCAGCTTCTGATAAAAGCCTTGCTGACTTAAACTGCTCCTCCTGATAATAAGGCCTGGATGAAACAGCTAATGCTATTCTGGTTTTGTGCCTATCTCGTATATCTCTTAACTCCTGTTCCTGGCTGACCGTTAAAGCCGGAAATGTGCGGGCAACATCTGTCTGGCTGTCTGCACCCACCCAGGCATGAGGACTATCTTTTATTGCCCAGAGGTTCGTGCTTGGATGCGCTGGGTCAACATGATAAACTTCCCTATCACCCTCTTTACCGGATTGCCTCAAGGGAATAGCCGCAGCTACCCTTTCTCCCAAAGCGTTTGCTATTTTGGCATGAACTGCTACCTGCTTATAAGTAGATAGGTATACTAATCCAGCCTCGCTCACATCTAACTTCTCAAGAAGCAGCGCTGCTTCTCTGCGCATTTTTTGTTGCAGGTGCACACAGAGGCAGGATAAAACAGCCAACCGCCTAAGCACCGAGGAAATATGCCCTGCCTTTCGTGTTTCTATGGCATCTCTGGTTTTTGCCTGTGCCCTGGCTAAATGCTCTTGTAGATAAGGAATTACTGCGGGCCCCATTGCATAAATCTTTTCGCAAGCAGGGTGCACGATGTGGGAATCGCTTGCTCTTAGTTCTTCTACGGCTCGATGCAAACGTGCTTTATCAATATGCGGCGCATCAGCAGGTTCTCTAGATTCACCTGTTCCGGGATTTCTAATTCTATCTGTGACTTCAGAGTAAAGGCAATCTAAATCTATTATCTTTGCGGTTAAATGAACTGCAAAGTTGCTGGCTTTCTCATCATCTTTAGGGAAGATATATATTGCTAAATTTAATAAGGCATCCTCCAAGGCAGCCAAATCCTGGCCTACAAGAGGCTTTAAATAAATTCTAAAGTTGTCAACCGTAGCTCCATCAAGGCGTTGCGGCTGGCTAACTAATTTATCAATAATCCCTGCTCTTATTGCCTGTATTTTTATTAACCATCCCTGAACAGCCTTAAGCTTCGCCAACCAATCTCCGACTGGATAAATATCATTTTTATTTGTTTCATCCAAGACAGCGATGCTGACTTGAAGGCAATCCGGATTTTCTACTAACCATTCAAGTGTTGCGCTATCGCCATTATCCTGGTCTAATCCCCGGGCATGGCCAAATTCATCAATTATACCGGGACTAACAAATTTCGCAGCCTGTGCTGGCATAAAGGAATGAGTTGCGTCTCCGCTGAAAATACCGGCTAATTCTTCATCGGTTTCTAAAATTATGGGATGGAAACGAGGCTTGCGTGTAAAATCAGGAAAGCTGGCTAATAAACGGCATTCTCCGATATCAGGTATATCAAGAGATTCGGCTTGAGGGGTAATTTCTATGTGCACTGATTGACCATCGGTAATCTCCCAATTAGGATTAGCCAATAATACTTCTAACCTATGCTGTAATGTTATTTCTTGGTCTTTAGTTAAATCTCCTTTTAACACTTTAATGTTTATCTTTCCTTGCGCAAAGCTGACCTCTACTCTTGCCGGCCTAAAATCAGTGTATCTTGCCTGCAGTTTTGGTCCGATAGCAACGTCATATGCCAAACCATGGGCTGAAGCAGGGTTGGCTTTTCTCAACACGCACTTATCCAACAATGCATTTAATCTGGTAATATAAATCCCATGAGCACCCACTGTTTTCATAACCTCTATGGCAGTTTCACAAAAAACCACAATCAAGCTTGCTGCAATATCGGTAGTTGTAGATACAACGATTCTCTTTAAGCTCCTTAACGAACGCGCAAATGATTGCTCTGCCAATACAAGAACTTCTTCCTGCTCTTGCCTCTGCCTCTTCAATTCAAAGAGATAATCTACGCCTGTTAATAGGTGTCTATCTATCGCAGCTGCAACCTCTTCCCTGCGTTTTCTAAGTGAGGCTGGGCTTCGCCATAGCCAAGATGGTTGCACTAAAGTAACTCCGGTTTCACCGGCCGCAATATAAGGCAAAGGCACTCTCTGGAGCCTCACCATCAATCCGGTTATACTTGTTTCGCATGGCACCAAACCGCTTCTTTTCAATAACGCAGAATAAGGTATATGATTGCTGCAATTAGAGTGTTCTTCAAGTAACATTGAATGCAAAGCCTTTAACGCAACCCTTGCAGATCTATCCGGCCTGGCTTCCAGATAACCCTTTAGTACTTTTTCTACTCTTCTTAATTCTCTGCGCCAGGAGCATCCCGGATTTCTGAATTGATCAGGCAATGTTTCTAAAAAGCTATAGAGACCGATTGTATCTGATTCTGTCAATAAGGCATAATCCGGGTTTATGCTCTCCAGTGCCTGCCTGCTTAATGCAATAACCGCAGAAGCCGGGTGCCTGCGTGACAATGGTATCAGAGGCCACATTTGCAATGCATGTAAGTATGCCCTTGCCCATCCGGGAAATCTTCTCTCCAGAATACCCCATTCAGGATAACGAATACAACGCATATAGGTAGTTTCGCTTATAACCCTTAAAGCAATCCTTCCTGCCTGGTCAACTGGCAATCTTTTAATTTGATTGCGTAGGCTCGCGGATATGTTTGCGCGTATATGGATACCTGCACCGACTGTATCTTCGCAAATGAAATCAACTAACTTATCCCATTCTTCCCCATCAAGCCGCGGTATCTCTGCAGCAAGGTTCTGAAGTTCTCGCTGAGGCATCCATCTGAAAAGTTCATAGAGGCATTGCTGCACTGTTGCCGAGTTTATTCTTTCGTTTGCAATGATAAGCCAATTTCCAAGCGGATAAATTCCATTTTGCTGGGCTTCTTGGATGGCTTCATGAAAAGGCTCGAGGTAATTAGTAACAATATATTCATCAATTACGCTATGCACTAAATCATCTTGCCCGGGCAGGTAATAATGCAGGATTTCTTCAAGGAGGGTAAGTTGAGCAAGCAGTGGCGGAGCACGCGTAACTATGGACCACTGAAATATAGCGACTCTATTTACAACTTTCCCCACCAGATTACTGGCCCAGGTAAATCTTAGGCCTATATGGGGATTGCCTTTGATGTTAATGGATAAATTCCTAAGCCTCTCATCCCTGCTAATTTTATTAAGGTGCTCTGCAACTGCAGCTGAATGTTCATCAAGCCAAGATTTCACGGGTTCAGCGGTCGGCGTAGTATCAAAGATAAAATTATGCCGCAAATCAACTGTGGTTGCTACATCGGTCCGGTCTCTTTCTTTTTGAGGGTCCTGTACAGATAGGCGAGAGGCAGCAATAGGCTTATTTACCAATTCATCAGCCCAAACCCGCAATAACCCCTTTGCCTGATTGCGGATGTCACCCTGAAGCATACCCCTCTTTAAGGCATTGTAAGCACTTTGTCCATGATTATATGGGTCAAAATAATCCTTGCTTGCCTCCTCAAATGCCTGCACCAGCGATTCTCTATCAGGCATAATGTCTTCGTCTTTGGACCTTTCTTGCCCATACTTTACAATATAGCCTGTACCACTTTTTATCGTGCCGTGGGCATCTCTATTCATTGGTTTGACTCGTTCGGGAATCACGCCATCAGGGGAGGCTAAGATTGGTGAACCGTTTACCATTGCCTTGCAATAGCCCGTTGGCCCTGCCTCTTTATCTTCCCAAGAAAGCATGCCACCGACGTCTACGCCTTGTTGCATTAACCAGGAGGTAAATACATTTTGATTGTGAATAAAGATAATATGATACTTCATTCGCGGGTCATGTTTAATTAACTCTCTTATCCGATTCAATTGTCCTGCAGAAAAATCATCAAACTCTCTCCCGCCAATAAAAATTACTGCTTTGGAAGCGATGATTCTTTCTCTGGAATTGTAAAGCATGTCTACTATTAAATCGGCGCATTTATATTTCACCATTCTTCTTACAAAAGCAAAGAAAGGCCTTTCCATAAAGTCTATGCCTGCTTTAGCTAATTCTTCGCGAGTTAAACCGATATCGCCGAATATGCCGCTAAACAATGCTTCAATAAATTCCCTCTTCTGCTTAGTTTTAATTGCTAATAAATTTTTAATGAATTGCGACCTTTGGCGCCTATTTCTATCGAGCTCTGCAAAAAGAGAAATGTAGTTATCAACTCTAAAACTTCGCATATAATTTCTGATTAGATTTTGGATTTCTCTTCCTTGCCATCGTTCTAAATCTACCCCCTCACTATTGCCAAATAGATTATCCTCCACAATCTTACCTGCAAATCCTTTAAATATTCCTTCACGTAATTTCCTGGTGTGCTTGCTCGAACAACCAGTAATACAATCACTTACTTCACCGGTAATCTTTACCAAATCGACTGTGCCGTCTTCAATTGCCGAACTGAACCTCTTCGCTATGTGTAACCTACCAAACATGCGGTCATGATAGCGAGTCAGTGCTGCAGGCACTATGGTGTGGTTGTAGTGATGCACTCTTAGGTTTGCAAAAACAG
>JAQUAH010000104.1 GCA_028687345.1 Candidatus Omnitrophota bacterium
CTTTTGGCATTGGGCCTGGCAGCTGTCTTTATAGGCCTGCTTATCTTTAGCAAGCTCTCTAGTAAAGCTAAACAAGAGCTTTATCCTAAGCCAATCGCGCAAGCTAACCTTTTGGGTAAAGATATCCAGGGGCTGCTTGTCCCGCAAAGGCCAAAGTATTTGAAAAAATACCTGGAGCAAATCAAAAGGGTTATGCTTAAGTATCAACAGCAGGGCTACCACGTCTATACCTCTGAAGGCCTCTGGAGGATCTTAGGCAGATTAGACGGCATCCAGGATGGCTATGACGGTACACTCTTAGCTTATGCAAAAATAGCTCAAGGGGACACTGACCAGAGCAATGAAAAGGCAGTGCAGCGTAAGGCAAAAGAATTCATGGACAAGTATGCCCAAGACAAGGCTATTGTTGTCGCTAGCTCCTTAAAGCACCTGCACTTTACCCTGCGCCCTACAGTAAAGCTGGTCTTACTTCTGGCCAGGGTGTTTAAGAATTATGTCGGCGTAAGTAAACTCTATGATGACTCCCGCTTCCTTAACTCGCTTCTTTACCACGGAAAACTAGACTCTAGCATCATCCCCAAGACTCAAGACAGGCTTACTGACGGCAATATCCGCCCGGGCACATTAACTATCAAGGTGTCGTTAATAACGAGCAGCCTGTTTTATCTTTTAGCTATCTTAGGCCTCGTTATAACAGCCAAATTATCTTTAGGCTTAGGCTTTGGTATTTTAAGTTATGTCTTCTTCTCCATTATCATTGTCTTTACCAGTTTTGCATCTCTCGGTGCGTTTATAATTTTAGCAAAACTATCCCACTTACAGTATATAGAGCGCCTGCGTGCAGCCAGTATTGAAAAAATCCTCTCTCTGTTGCCTGCAAGAAGAATTCTCCTGGTCACTGATGAGCCGATGATGCTTAAAGACGTAGACTTCTTCTTTAGCTATCCTTCGGTCACTGACAAACTCCTTAATGCAGAAGATATAGCCCTGGATTCTGATTCCTTGCAGCAGGCAAGAGAGGCAAGGAGTTACCGTTCTCTAAGCGAACTCCCTAGCGGCCTAAGGGATAAGGTGGGCTTAAGTATTCCTTTTGCCGCAACACACCGCTCAACTGCCAGGCAGTTTAATCAAGCCTTCTTTGTTGCATCAGGTAAAGAGGTCCTGGCAAGGCAGTTGGCGATTGCAAATAGCTACCGTATTTTTGGCCCGGATGAAACTCATGCTAAGGCAGGGCTAAAAGCCTTCTTTGAATCCGTGAACAATCCTTTTGAATTAGCCTTTGGAATAGTGCGCCTGGGCCTGCTCTCAAGGGATAATGAGCTTATCGCTGGTATCATCCAAACTCAAGGCCTGCCTCCAGCAGATAAATCCAGGCAAGCTAGCTTCAGGGCCTTAGCTAGAGTTGCCAGCTACCTGTATTGCTGGGCAGCTAATTTAAATCCAGAGGACGCTGCAACTAACCACTATACCCCCCGCTTAAGCCCCGAAAGTATCACCTTTGCCCCGCGCACAGGCAAAACCCTTAAGTTAAAAGTCTTCTCTTACCCCCAGGATAAAGAAATCCTTGAAGGGCTATTAGCGAATGGTGAGCGTCTCTACTGTCGTCAAACCCTCATAGACAGCTTCTCTGCCTCTGACAACCTTATCTCGCTCTTTGAGCTGGATGCACTTAAGCATAAGGCTAGCGGCAGGGACGCAGAGGATATCTTAAAGAAGGCACAAGCTGCCTATAACAGTTTTCGTACTAATCCGTTCATGTATGTCTCAAGAGAAGGCCTTCACCTGCTGCCTGCCTCTTTAAGGATCTCTTTGGCTAGAGAGATAGAAGGGGACTATCCGGTCCTGACACTTAGCTTAAGTTTATTCATGATGCGCCTGGCCTTTGCCGAAGATTTAGCGTTGGGAGAGGAAGTAAATGTAGTGGTTGACTGCTTTGAGGCTGACGAGTTAAAGTTGTTTGCCCAAAACCACATTGAGGCACTTGGCATCCTGGATTCAAGCGAGCATATTATCCACTGGTATAACTTAGTGGTTAATTTCCGCAGGCCAATATACGCCGGTATAAAGTGGATTGTCTCAGGAAGCCTGCGCCTGGTCTTTAGCCTCTTAAGATGGTTCTTTATCTACACGAATTTATTAGAAGCCCTGCATATCCTGGAAGCTCCTTACGGCCACCAGATAGATCTTATAACCCACCCTGAGAATTACAAGTGGGTATGCGCCTGGAATAAACATCTAAGGAATATGCCTATCCTTAAGAAAGCCTTTTGTATTATTTTAGTAATTACGCTGACAGCGGCTATACTTTACTTAGGCTGGCTTCCCTTCTGGGGAATAATCCCGCTAATACTGGTTAGCGCACTGGTTTTGGTAACCCTTATAGCTGTAGACCTCTGGGCTGATGGCTTCCTGAAGGTCAACTGGGAGAGGGTTAGAGGCAGAGTGCGTTTTGGCAATAACTTCAAACCGCAGATGAAGCGCGCCGTAACCAAGACAGTAGTAAATTACAAGGAGTTCATCAAATGGGCAATGGCAGAGCGCATCATGGTTGACCGCGAAAACCCTGACGACCCTGCTAACCCCTATGACCGCGATAAGGAATGGGAGAGGTTAATCAGGGTATTGGATGGAGTCTTCTTAGAGCTTCTCTTCCAGGAGCAAGAGACTCTCTCTAGCAGTAAGCCTCTTCCAGGAAGGGCCCCTGTAGAAATAACCGCTCAACCGGTACTTCCTGAAATCGCCGAAAGGTTCCTTGATGCCGTGCGAGAAAGAATTAAAGATGCCCAGGCAGCCGGCTGGCTCATCTTTAGCCAAGAGGGCTTTGCCAGGTACATACCTGAGGCACCTGAAGCGCTCACAGAAATACCCTCCCTAAGCCTCTTACAAGCTGACTCCCAAAGAAATGTACTTGGGCTTAGTGAAGATGAGATTAATGCTTACCGGGCCCAAAGAGAAATCATTGAGCGCCAGAGGCGTTTTGTATTCAAGCGCAGGCTCGGGATCTTCTTAAGCTTACCCTTGCTTTACATCTATGGCCACAGTGGAATAAAGATCGTAAGTGAACACCGGTACTCTAAAATACTCTTGTTTATTCCCAATATCATACTTGGGCTAATAAAATATCTCTCCACCTGGCTTCCCTTAGAGACTACTAACTGGTACAGGCGCATGGTTTACCTTAGAGATATTTACCGTAAGCAATCCTTAAACACAGGAAGCTTGCCTTCGGTATTCTGGTTAAAGGCAAGGCAGCCTTACAAGGGTAAGATCTCCTTCAATGACAAGGTAACTTACATTGAAGTAATGCAGGGCTTACAGGGAGCAGCATTCCTGCACTCTCTTGATACCAAAGATGCACCGGGAATCCTGGTTATAGGCCACCCGATCTTCTGCAAGGTCTTAACCGAAAGCATGCGTAAGACCTGGCTCATCAGGCAGGCCTTAAATGCACATCAAAGGCAAGAGCCTTATGTAGCCAAGACCGTAGAGCGTGAGTTAGATGAAACCAAGGGCTTTATCCAGCCTGTTGCTACTCACATACAAGGCCGTCTTGAAAGGGTTCCGGTCCTAGGTAGAATGTTTAGATTCAGGCGTGATAAGCAAAGTGTAGTCCTGCCCGGTACCTATCCTGCGGATGTGCTCCTCGCTGCCAGGATTATTGAGAAAAACTTAAAAGCAAAACCTGAGTCTACCGCAAGAGCCCTAAGAGAAGTTGCCTCTGAAGCTGAATTCATAGACAGGCTTTATTACTTTGACCTCCTGGATGAAAGCTTTTTAACAGGCCTTGCTGCAGCAGAAGGAAAGATGCGCCTGCTTATGGAGCGTGTAATCCTTATACCTCAACCTTCTCAAGAAGTGCGTAGCGCCGCAAACAGAAGGTACAGGATTATCCCCATTACTCCGGGCAGCTTCAACAGCAAGAATACCTTAAGGCTCGCAGGCGATAACAGGATAGCCTTAGAGCAGTCTCTCTTTATGGATAATCCGCAACTTCGCCAGGATACAAATATAATCTTTCCTGAAGAGTGGCAAGGGCTTGACCTCTATGCTACTAACATCACTTCTGAAAGTGTGCGTGCCTATTACACCAGTGTCAGGGAATCCTTCAGAAGGTCTAGAAGGCATTTATTAACCAAGGTTGACCCCAGGCTCCCCTGGCCAGCGCCGCTGTGGTTTAACCTTACAGCTAAACCTGAAGGCAACTTCCCGCTCTTTGTCTATGCCATGGCTAATATGGCGCACAGGTTAGAGGAACTTGCACCGGCCGACAAAGAGATAAGCGTTATCGTAGAAGAAGACTTTAACCGTCCTCAAGGACAGCTGCTACGCTTCTTCTTAGAGCATCCGCAGCAGATTAACCTGCTCTTCAAGCAGCAGGCAGATTACTCGCCCACTCTCCTAAGTATCCAGAAAGAAGATATCACCACAATACTACCTGAGTGCCTGGAGATAAAAGGTGCAGTCTTCCCGCCGTTTGAGCTGGGTGAGCGCTTAGGAAGAAGCTGGTACAGGAAGCTTTTGAGGCTAGAAGGTAGAGCACTGTACCAGAGGGCAGGAAGAGCTGTTAGCGCGCCGGTTAGATTAGTGAAGAGATTAGCCGGCATGAGAAGTGCAGCAGCATTGCTCATCTTTGCCCTCCTGATTACATACCTGCTTATCTCCCAGGAAAGCTCTACCAGCTTAGGTGAGCAGTTTGCAGGAAACAGGCATCTATTGCCGATGATGGTGGTGGGAGGGGTGTTGAGTTCTCTTAACCCCAAAAGATTATTGCAGGAATTATCCAGATTACTTGCAGAATTAGAAGCTAACCCGCAGCCAAAGAGGCGCGAAGAAATTCTAAGGTCATTATCCGCAATTGACTCCCGCATAGCAGAAGTAGTTGAAGGCAGGGCAATTGACCCGCAAACCGATACCATTATCCCTTACAACCGTTTTGCCTCAAGCGCTGATTTATTAGCCCACTTAAGAAAGATAATTAAAATCCAAGGCAATGTAATAAAGATTAAAAACAAAAATAAATTTAGAAGGATAATTCCTGATTTAATTTATACCGCAGTATTTAGTGAAGATAAAACGCTCAAAGGTTTAGCTACTTGGATTATTCATGAAGCAAAGAATGATTTTGGGCTCTGGTTTACTTCTACACAGGGGCTTTATGAAACAAGAGCCGCAGCAACAGAAAAGAGGCGTTCCGGCCAGGCTCTTACAAAAGATGAAGAAAGAATCCTCAAGCTTTGCCTGCCTGCTGTGAATATTAGGGCTGATTCCTCTGTTTCTATGGCTACCCTTTTTAGACAAATAATAGAGAATAAAGCCGGGCCATTTATATTAGAGATCGCCCGCTCTGAAATAGGCTACACAAAGCAGCGGCCATTAGAATATTCAACAGTAGCTTTGGCAGCAGCGATTTATAAAGGATACCAGGGCCCGTTGATGCTGCAATTAGACCACTTGCAGGCTAAGGATAGCAGCGAAAAAGAACTCATAGAAATGAGTAAGCTCGCCCGCGAAGCCATTGCCGCAGGTTTCGGCAACATAGATTTGGACATGTCCACGTTGGTGAATTATTCTAAACGCACTCCCGATGGAAAGCCGGATATCAAAGCGCAGCAGGAACTCAATGCCCAGCGTACTGCCGAGCTTACAGTATTTATCCGTGCCATTGAGCCAAAAGGCATAACCATTACCATCGGCGCAGAGGTAGGCGAAATCGGCGGCAGCGAAGGCGATGAACAAGCTAAAAGGGCGGGCGTAGCTACTGAAGAGGAAATCAAGATATTTATGCAATTATACCGCCAGAAACTAGCAGACCTTACAGCTAAGATAATGCGGGAAGAAAAGCCTCTGCCCGGCGGCCTTTTAAGCGATGATGAATATCGCAACCTGCGCACTACTAAATTAAGTAAAGGCCAATCCTTAAAACAAGTGGCGAAGATGAGCGCACCTATCGGGACCGCACATGGAAAAGGTGCAAGAATCTCCGCAGACGAGCTTAAACAGGCGATAGCAAAACTTTGCGCTGCTACCGAAGAAGTAGGGGTAGCGGTATTTGTCATACATGGATTTTCTCTTGTGCCGGTTGAGCTTTATCCTGTGGTTGTCGATTACGGGGCAGGTGAAGCACACTTAGCCAGCCGTTTCCACAAAATCGTTAATTCTACTTTACCGAAAGAATTACAAGATAAAGCAGAAGGGCTTTTAAAAGCACACTTGGGCGAGCGCGCGGGTAGCATCTCAGAAGAAGATTTGGGAGTGGAAAGGAAACGTTTCAGCGGCTTCGTCAAGCAGGAAATCTGGAATTTACCTGCTCATG
>JAQUAH010000105.1 GCA_028687345.1 Candidatus Omnitrophota bacterium
TTCCAGGCTGGTAAGGAAGCCGTAAATTTCTTCGGTAACGTAAATTTTTTCTACCTTGGCCAGCTGGAGGCAGTGTTTTATAAATTTAATCAGCCTCTTTAGCTCAAAGGTTTCACAGCCTGAGGAGCCAAGAAGCGCGGGCAGGCCGTTTAACGCGTCAAACCAGTTTGGTTTATCAGCCTCCATCTCGATACCTGTGCCAGAGGGGTCAAGCGAAGATAATTTATTTACTAGTAGGCAGAGTAGTTTGTTGATGAGGCAGGTTTGATAGATTTCTCCTTCTCCATTTTGCATCCTGACAAGATGCGGCTGATGCGCTCTTTTTTTAATCAACTCTCTTTTGTGATTATCCGGTTTAACTGAGTGCAGCTGTTTTACTTTTCCCTGGTCAAGCAGGTATTTTTCTGAACGCGGTTTTACGATTTCGGTATTATCGAAAAAGGTGAATTTCTTTTCCTCAAAAATGATTTCTTTCAACTTTTCCGGATAAATCCCCAAGAAACTTTCCAGGAGGTCTAATGCATACGTCCAGTGATCTGTCCAGAATCCTTCCCCGTGTTCGGCTTCCTGGATTTTTAGAGAAGAACAAATCAGTAGATCGAGGAATCCATCAGGCGAGGTTTTTAGTTTTATTTTCTTGTCTTGCAAGAAAAGAATTACCTCTCCGGGAGTAAAAGGCCTGTTATCCAGAAATGAAATAATTTCCCGGATATATTCTTCGTTGGTTAGCTTCTTCAGCTCGTTTCTGAATTCCGTTATATTTTTAAGCAGGAAGTTCGCGCCTTTTACTACAAGGGGATTAAAGCCGTCTGTCTGGATGAGGTTAAAGAAATAAATTATATTTTCGTCTTCTATGTCAGGGTTAAACCAGACATCCAGCCTTCGATTCTGGTTCATATCGCGGTAGTTGCCGTTGCCTTGCGAGAAATAAGAGGGTTGAATATAAAATTTATTATAATCTCTTTCCAGATCCCCGTGTTTTCTGGCATATAGATAGAACACTTGTTTTTTATCCGTTGATTGCTCCCTGCCGCGCGAGAAAATAGCAGGCCGGCCGCCGCGGATAATATTGTCTAAATATGTCTGTTTGGCATAAAGGTCAAATTCCCTTGAATTACTGCTGGTCTCTATGTCTGATTGCAATTCTTCAATAGTCCTTTTATTTTCTTCTTTTTTTTGCAGGATGTATCCGGGTGAGGTAATCTTTTTGATGGAAGAATTCAGTATTTCTTGAGTTCTCATATAACCTATTACAGTATAAAATGTTTTTTCTTCCTGAGCACTTAATTTCAAGTCAACAAGAGAGAATCCGCAAGGCGTTTTACTCTGGACGGTTTCATTTTTTGTAACCCCAAAGTTTGCATTTGCTAAAAATTCATAGGGCACCAAAAAGTCATTAACCGCGCCAAAGATATGCTGGGGGTCGATAATCGGTTTTATAATTTTAGTTTTTTTGCCTTCATGATAAAAGCTAAGGTAGAAATTGCCTTCGCTTATATGAATAACCTCCGGCCTGTCCGTAGGGTCAACAGCCAATTTATAAAAAGGAACCCCCTTGTCCATATTTTCAACATTCATCCAGGCTTCAATAGTACGGCCGAGTTTCTTCAGGAAGAGATTGCTCGTACCAAAGGGGATAATCTGAGGCAGCCCGTCTAAGACTTGAATTTTCCTTGTAACTTTAGAGGTATTTTTTACGCTGACTATTCTTACCAGGCCTGCGTAGGAATCCTGCGGGATATTAAAATATTCAACCTTTATCTTAAGGCCAAGAGATAAGTTATCCTCTTGGAGCTTTAAACCATAGGAGCTGATAGACATCTTATTGCTTGTTTCAAAGCCTAAATTTGTTAAATCATTACGGAAGGGTTCATAGAATTCGTTATTTTCCCGGGAGCCAACCTTAATAAAAGTGCGGAAGCCCTGGGAAGGGGTCAGCTGCCATGCTTTGTTTGCCGGGAAGAATTCAAGTATAGCGTGGTCTTTGTCTCTGGTGCCAAAGCTCGATATAGCTTGAGCGCGGTTGACATAAAATACCCACATGGGTATCCCGTATTTACCTGCGATACCGGGAAAGAAGTTGGCAAATGGCTTGGCAAAGTTATAATTCTCAATGACAAACTCGCCGTTTGCGTCCAGATAATACTTTGGTTTTTTGCCTTTTATTTCTTTCATTTTACCTATCCGTTATATTAACCACTTATTCTACATATTTTCCCGAATTTGTCCATAGAAATTTAAAAAGATAGGGACGGTTCTGATAATCTGTTATGTTTTATCAGAACCGTCCCTAAGACTTGATTATGTTTGACTTTTCGGGTAAAGGATGTTATTATAACTTTTTAAATAGGGAGAGGTTATGGCAATTACCAAAGAAACAGTTGAATATGTCACGCACCTGGCGCGTATCGAGCTAGAGCCAAAAGAGTTAGAGAAATTGTCGCGGCAGCTTCAGGGTATAGTGGAATTTATCGATAAATTAAGCGGGCTAAATATAAAGGACGTCCTTCCAATGAGCCACGCCCTGCCTATTAATAACGTATTGAGGGATGATTTCCCAAGAGAATCTTTGCCGGTACAAAAGGCGCTTCTAAACGCACCTGCCAAAGAAGGAAGTTTTTTTGTGGTGCCGAAAATCATTGAATAAACTATTAGCAAAATGGAATTAAATACTTTAACTGCTCACGAGCTTATTGATTTACTAAAGACCAAAGAGGTTACTTGCGACAGGATTGCAGCTTCTCTGGAAACAAGAATCAAAGGAATTGATTCTAAAGTTAAGGCTTATGTCCGGCTTGATAAGCAAAAAGAATTTAAGAATTCAGGAGCTCCAAAGCCCGGAAGTTCATCATTAGAAGGCATACCTGTTTCAATCAAAGATAACATCTGCACCGAGGGTTATAATACCGAATGCTGCTCTAATATTTTAACCGGTTTTAAGCCGCCCTATGACGCCACGGTAATTAGAAAATTGAAAGATGCAGGAGCATCAATATTAGAGTCAAAAACAAATATGGATGAATTTGCCTTTGGTTCTTCTACTGAAAATTCATATTTCGGTCCTACGCATAATCCGTGGAATCTTGATTGCGTGCCAGGAGGTTCATCCGGCGGCTCTGCGGCAGCCGTAGCAGCTGATGAGGCAATTTTAGCTCTTGGGTCAGATACGGGGGGTTCAATCCGGCAGCCGGCTTCGTTTTGTTCAGTAGTAGGATTGAAGCCTACATACGGCAGGGTTTCCCGGTATGGATTGATTGCTTTTGCTTCTAGCCTTGACCAGATAGGGCCGATTACAAAGGATGTGACTGACAGCGCCTTATTGATGAATGTTATTTCAGGATACGACCCTTTTGATTCCACATCTATTAATGTGTCTGTCCCTAATTATAGGCTGTCTCTGGGGCAGGATATCAAAGGAATAAAAATTGGGATCCCCAGGGAATATTTTATTGAAGGTTTAGATAGAGAGGTAAAAATTATCCTGGAAGAAGCGATACGGGAATTAAAGAACCAGGGGGTTCATTCGCAAGAGGTTTCTTTGCCTCATACTGAATACGCAGTGCCGGTATATTATATTATTGCCACTGCCGAAGCCAGTTCTAATTTAGCCAGATTTGATGGCGTCCAGTATGGCTTTAGGGCTAATGAGCCCACGCGGGCTAATTTAATAGAGATGTACAAAAAAACGCGCGAGGAGGGCTTTGGCGAAGAGGCAAAGAGAAGGATTATTTTAGGTACATTTGCTTTATCTCACGGTTATTATGATGCATATTATTTGCGTGCTTTGAAAGTACGCACGCTTATAAAAGAGGATTTTGACAAGGTTTTTAAAGATTTTGACTGCATAATAACGCCTACGTCTCCTACGCCTGCATTCAAAATCGGCGAAAGAATGGAAGACCCCTTAAAAATGTATCTTTCCGATATCTACACTATATCAAGTAATTTAGCAGGGATTCCGGCAATATCCGTCCCCTGCGGTTTTACTAAAGCAGGCTTGCCGGTAGGTTTGCAGATTTTGGCTAAGCCGTTTAATGAAGAGATACTTTTTAAGGTCGCGCATGCGTATGAACAAAGGACAGCGTGGCATAAGATGAAGCCGAAGATATGAATTACGAAGTAGTTATCGGGTTAGAGGTACACTTGCATCTCAAAACTAGGACCAAGGCGTTCTGCGGTTGTTCCACAGAATTCGGAAAAGAGCCGAATTCCCAGGTCTGCCCGGTCTGCTTAGGATTCCCGGGTTCTTTGCCGGTTTTTAATAGAGTGGCTTTAGATTACGCCATTAAGGTTGCGCTTGCCTTAAACTGTAAAGTGCAGGAGTATACGAAATTTGACCGTAAAAATTATTTTTATCCTGATTTGCCCAAGGATTATCAGATTTCTCAATTTGACTTACCATTATCCAGGGACGGCTTCTTAGAGATTAATCAGCAGGGGGAAATTAAGCGCATAGGAATCATTAGGGTGCACATAGAAGAAGACGCAGGCAAACTTATACACCGGGATGAAGTAAGCCTGGTAGATTTTAACCGCGCCGGAATACCGTTATTAGAAATAGTAAGCGAACCAGAGCTGAATTCTGCGCAGGAGGCCCACGAGTATCTGGTAACCCTAAAGAGCGTCATTGAATATCTTGATGTTTCTGATTGCGATATGGAAAAAGGGTCGTTGCGCTGCGATGCCAATATTTCATTAAGAAAAAAGGGAGATAAGCTGGGGACAAAAATAGAGCTTAAAAATATGAATTCTTTTAAGGCGGTAAAAGATGCCCTGGATTTTGAGATAGAGCGCCAGGCAGAATTGCTGGATGAGGGGAAAAATATTATCCAGGAGACAAGGTTATGGGACGCCAGGGAATTAAAGACAATGCCTATGCGCACCAAAGAGGAGGCGCAGGATTACCGTTATTTTCCCGAGCCGGACTTACCGCCGTTTATAATTGAACGTAACAAGATCGAAGAGATAAAAAAAGGTATTCCGGAATTGCCCAGGGAGAAAATACTGCGTTTTATGAAGGATTACGGATTATCAGAATATGATGCAAAGATATTAGTTTTTTCCCAAAGGAATGCTGATTATGCTGAAAAATGCTTTAAGGCATATTCGAAACCGGATAAGAAACCCATTGTAAATTGGCTGGTTGGCCCGGCACTTGCTGCCACAAGCCAGAGCAGGCCAGAAATATCCGATTTAAATATTCCTCCGGAAAATTTGGTAGAATTAATTTCATTTGTGGAGAAAGCCGAGATTTCCAATCTTTCTGCGAAGTTAGTTTTTACGGAAATGATTAAAACCGGAAAGCCTGCAGCAACAATCATAAGCGAGAAAAACTTAAGCCAAATTTCTGATTCAGGCGCCCTAAATGAAATCATAGAGCTTGTAATTAAAGAGAACCCCAGGTCGGCATCCGATTATAAGGCCGGCAAGGCAAGTGCGCTGATGTTTTTAGTGGGGCAGGCGATGAAAAAAAGCCAGGGAAAGGCAAATCCAAAAGTAGTGCAGGATATATTAAAACGGAGGTTGAATGATGCGTAAAAGAGTTATTATTATTTTAACCGCGGCAGTGGTGGTTTTTACATTTGTTTCATTGGGGATTTCTGCTTCGGAAAAAAAGAAAAAAGACGATTTATTCCGCCAGGTGCAGCTTTTTTCTGATTCCCTGGCAATTATCCAGACAGAGTATGTGGATGATACCAGTTCAAAAGATTTAATCTACGGCGCATTAAAAGGCATGCTTGCCGCGTTAGACCCTCACAGCCAATTCATGGACCCGGATACATATAATGAATTAAAGGTTGATACAGAAGGAAAATTCGGAGGCATAGGTATTGAGATTACGATAAAAGACGGGCTGTTGACGGTTGTCACGCCGATTGAAGATACTCCTGCATGGAAGGCCGGGATAAAGGCTAATGACCGGATTGTAAAGATTAATAACGATTTAACGCGCGACATAACCATAGTTGAAGCAGTGAAAAAATTACGGGGCAAGCCGGGCCAGCCGGTCAGTATCACCATATTGAGAGAGTCAGAAAAAAAACTTTTGGAATTAAAGATTATGCGGGATATGATCAAGATAAAAGATATAAAAGAGGCAAAAATCCTGGAAGACGGGATAGGCTATATACGCCTGGTAGAATTTAGAGAGAATACGCCGCAGGATACCAATGCCGCTCTGGATAATTTATCTAAAAGCGGCATGAATGCCCTGATATTAGACTTACGGAATAATCCGGGAGGCCTTTTAGAAGTAGCGGTAAGAGTGGCAGAGAAGTTTATTGAGAAAGGCAAGATGGTAGTTTACACAA
>JAQUAH010000106.1 GCA_028687345.1 Candidatus Omnitrophota bacterium
CCCCGACAAGGGGCGTAGCGAGCGCAGTGCCTTTGAGGTTTTTTCCGACAAGGAAAATTTCAACGGCACTAAAGCAGCACCGCAAAAAAAGCGGTGTAATTCTCCGGGAAGCAATAGAAGGAGAATTAAGCGTTAAACGCCACAGTCCCTCGGTCTTACGACCTCGGCATAATTCACTGATATGTAATAGCAGGTGAATTAAGGGGCGTAGCGAGCGCAGTGCCTAGTCCATGAATACATTGAGAGAAAGCCAAGCCGCAATTTATGTTGCGGCTTTTTAAATCCCTTACCATTCTAAAATGTAAGTGGTATAATTGGAACTGAAGGAGGAGGTGTGCTATGACTACAATAGAGGCATTAGAAATAGCATTAAGAACAGAAGAAACATCCATAGAGCTATACAAGGATATGTCAAATAAACATAAGGAAATAACAGAACTCGCAACTTTTCTTCTGAATGAGGAATACAAACATCGTAAGCTCATTGAAGATAAGATAGTTGAAATTACGAAGTATTAGACATTATTATCCGCCCTCAACGTAAAGGAGCAGTTTAGGTAAGGGCGATTAGGTTACTGAAGTAGAAAGGAGATGAAAAATGACACCGGTAAAAATCTTGGCTTTACTTGTTGCGGTACTTGTGACTGTCAAGCTATTGGTTGTTCTCATGCAACCAAAATCTTGGCTACCTGTAGTAAAAAAAATTTATAAAAGACCTGTTTTGACAACAATATTAGCTTTAGCCGCATCAGTAGTTATTCTTAAATGCTTACTTACAGAGTTGACCATTATACAGATTTTTGCAACAATGTCATTCATGATGTCTTTAATGATAATAGGAATTGCAGTGCATGGTAAAGAAATTATAAGCTTAGCAGAAAAATACTTGCAAGACAAAAATATTATAAAGAAGGCATGGCTTCCCATAATAATTTGGGTTATCTTGACAGTCTGGGTATTTTATGCACTTTTTGTTTAAATTTCTTTAGTTAAATAGGTTAAATTTAAAGGCAACTCTCTAAAATGGGGGTTGCTTTACGGAGGTGCCTATGCTTATTAAAGAATTAATGACAAGGGATGTTATAACCGTTTCGCCGGATGCTACTTTAAAGGAAGTAGGCAAAATATTTAAAGAAAAAAGGATTAGCGGCGTTCCTGTGGTAGATGATATGGGCAATATCGTAGGTATCATTACGGTAACCGATATTTTGACGATTATACGCCAAATATTCCAATGGCAGGAGGTACAAAGAAGGACTGAAGGATTAAATATCAGCGAATTTGTGGGTACAGAATGGCTGAATAAAAAAGTTAGCCAGGTAATGAAGGGGAATGTTTATACGTTGGAGGAAAATAAAAATATACATGAAGTAATGGAACTGATGTTCAAACACGAAATTCATACAATCCCAATCATGAAAGAAGATAAGTTGGTAGGGATTATCGGGAAAAGGGATTTGGTCTTTGCTTCTTTTTAGCTTACTCCAAACTCAAGGAGCAGTTTAAATGAAGATTAAGAAAATTATAGCAAGAGAGGGGTTAATTTTGTTGGGTATTGCAGGTTTAGGGCTGGTTATATATTTTATAGCCAGGCATTTAAATAATATTTATTTAATTCGCAACGAAGCAGTCCAGTTTAAAGTTGTGCAGAAGATGAAATATTCCCTAATAGGTTATACCCCATATCTAAGAACAATGTCTTTGGGCTTAAATATAGCTATATATGGTTATCCCATTATTGCCCTTATCCGCTTTGTCCTCTGGTCCATTAGGGCGTTAAGAGAAAAATGAAATCGCATACCCAATATTTGTGGTTTAATACAAAGGCAAGGCAAGAGTTTATAAATATAACCCCGCAGGTGGAAGAAGCGGTTAAGAAAAGCGGGGTTAAGGAAGGCATTTGTCTTGTTAACGCAATGCATATAACCAGCTCAGTCTTTATCAATGATGATGAACCAGGGCTGCATAGTGATTTTAGCAGTTGGTTAGAAAAGCTTGCCCCCTATGGAAAAGATAAATATCAGCATAACCTTAGCCAAGAAGATAATGGAGATGCTCATTTAAAAAGGACAATAATGGGTAGGGAGATAGTAGTTGCGATTACCAACGGAAAAATTGATTTTGGTCCTTGGGAACAGATATTCTATGGGGAATTTGACGGCCGGCGTAAAAAAAGAGTTTTAATAAAAATAATAGGTGAATAAAAAAAGAAGGGGGTTCGTCGCCCCCTTGAGGTAGGTTGTTTCCCTGTCCCTCGCTTGTAATTAAATTATACTACAGGCAATGTTAATTTTCAAGGTCAGGAGCCTTATTTTTAAAAGCGCTTTCTTGGAGAATTTTCCCCTTTGAACTTGACGAAGAGACCCTTATAAAGTAGAATAAATTAAATAAAATATGCGAGGATGGCGGAATGGCAGACGCGACAGTTTGAGGGGCTGTTGGACGTTGAGTCTGTGAGGGTTCAAGTCCCTCTCCTCGCACTAATTATAAAGTATATGCCTAAACCAAAAGTTAATAGTTATTTTTTTAATAACTGGTCACCCGCAATGGCCTATTTATTAGGTTTTATTTTTGCTGACGGTTGTCTGGTAGAGCATAAAAATGGCTATCATGGTTTAGATATAACAAGTAAAGATGTAGACCATTTAAGATTAATAAAGAGCCGATTAAAGGCCGAACATAAGATAGGTAAAAAAGAGAGGGGATATCGAATACAAATTAGAAATAGACAAATTTATAATGATCTCATTAGATTTGGATTAACGCCTAGAAAGTCAGAAAGAATAAGATTCCCTGAAATACCTATATGATATTTTGCTCACTTTATACGCGGTCTTTTTGATGGAGATGGAAGTGTGTTTATTTGGAAAGAACCTCGTTGGAAACATACGTGACAAATAAGAACTACATTTTGTTCTGGGAGTCTTCAATTCATAAAAGGGTTGCGACAAGGAATGTTTAAAAATGCGGGTTTAAGCGAAGGCTATTTAAGGCGCGCTAGTAGGGTTATGGAATTGGGATATGCCATAACCGACAGTTTGGCTCTATATAGATTTATGTATAATAGAAACTGCGATCTTTATTTAGAGCGAAAAAAGAAGGTATTTGAGTTATTTTTAGATTCTAGATAAAGTAGGTCTTGCCCCCTGAAAATTCAAATCTCTCCCCGCGCATGTATTAAAAAACCTAAAGAGTCTTCCTGTCTTCCCTGCGCCTGTCCTTTACGTAGTTGCTCCTCTCCATGCCTTTAGCCAGGTTTTTTAATTCTGCGCCAATCTCTCCAATCTGGGCAACGTGCTCTATCTTGCGGAATTCATTGGTAACCACGCCTATGGATATGGCCAGAAGCGAGAATTTTTGTTCGTTTCCCTGCCGGTCGTGGCCGATGACATACCCTTTTTTTCTATCGTTCTCGGTATAAAATGAAGGCGATACACTGTCAAAATCAGTGATTATTTTTTTACAAAGGCTGTCTACGACATTAGGGGTAGTGATGATAGCAAAATCGTCTCCGCCGATATGTCCGATAAAATCATCCTGGTTGCCGCACTCCTGAACTCCGCGTATTAATATGCGGGCGGTTTCTTTGATTACTTCATCTCCGTGCTCAAATCCGTATTTGTCATTATAGGCCTTAAATTTATCCAGGTCTATGTAACAGACCGCAAACAAAGATTTATTTTCTAACCTGCGCGCTACTTCATTTAAGATGGAAACATTTCCCGGCAGCCGGGTCAAAGGATTTGCCTCCAGGTCTCTTTGCGTGCGCCTCAAAATCATGCGGATACGGGCGAGCAATTCCTTGGGCTCAAAGGGTTTTACCACATAATCATCTGCCCCGGCATCAATCACATTGACCTTGTCATTTATATCTCCTTTAGCGGTTACCATGATTATGGGAAGGTGGCGCAAGAGCAGGTCACTTTTGATACGGCGGCAGACCTCGCGGCCATCCATTTTGGGCATTTTGTAATCTAACAACACCAGGTTCGGGGATTTTATGTCAATCAGCTTCAGCGCCTCTTTTCCGTCGCCAGCCTCAATGACTGTATAATTTTCTTCGGAGAGGGTAAGCTTAAGTATATCCCTTATATCAGGGTCGTCATCTACAATAAGTATTTTTACTGGCATGTGGCTTTCTATCTATTGTGGCAACGTGAAGCTAAAGGTAGAGCCGATCCCCGGCTGGCTCTTTACCCAAATTTTTCCTTTGTGCGCCTGCACAATATTTTTTACCAGGGTCAGGCCCAGGCCGGTGCCTTTAAGCTGCTGATTAATCTGGTTATCCACGCGGTAAAATTCTTCAAATATCGGCCCTTGCGCATGTTCGGGTATACCGCATCCATTATCAGAAATATCTATTTGTACCTGCTTATCATCTTTATGGCTTTTTATGGTAATTTTACCTTTAGGAGGAGAAAATTTTATGGCATTATTAATCAGGTTGATAAATACACGCTTGATTTGGTTAGAATCCACAAAGACAACGCCGGCATTGTCGGCTATATCATAAGATAGCTCTATCTCCTTTTCCTTTAGTTGTGTAGATAATAAATCTGAAACCGAATCGATAATTTTCTTTAATTCTTCGGATGTCTGTTTCATCGCTTCCCTGCCTGCCTCAATTCTCGATATGTCAAGCAGGTCATTCACAAATTGCACGAGTTCATCCGAGTGCCGGTTGATTTTATCAAGCCTCAGACGCACCTCTTCAGGCAATTCGCCCAATTTTCCGGTAAGCAATATCGCTGCATAACCCTTAATTGAGGTAAGGGGGGTTCTTAATTCGTGGGATACGCTTGAGACAAATTCTGTTTTGCGCTGGCTTATCATTTTTACTTCTTCAAGCGCCCTGGTTAAATCCCGGGTCCTTTCTTCAACTTTTTTCTCTAAATCCTGCTGCGCCCGCCAGGTCTTCTCAAAGAGCCGGGCGTTTTCCAGCGCCTGGCCTAATTGATTAGCCAGGATAGTAATTAATTCTTCATCTCCTTCGCTGATGGGCGCATCCTTGTTTTCAGTCCCCGCAAAGATAAACCCCTGGGAGCCCTCTTTAGGCAGGATTGGAGCGAGCACAAAAGAGGCAACCTTAAATTTAAATTTTATAGTTTCTTTTTTAGCATCATCCAATGCTTTCGAGTTTGCGGATAGCGCCTTCTGCGATTTTATGAAATTAAGATAAGGTTCGGTATTAAAATTAAGATAATCGGTTATAGCAACACCATCTTCTTCCGAGTAGCTTTTGTTTATAAACAACCGGAATTTCTTTTCCTGTTCATCCCATAAGTAGACAAGGCTCTTTTCAAAGCCAAGCTCTTCCAGATATGAAACCTCTATCCTTTTAAAGATTTGATTCTCTTCCAGGGAAGTGCTTACAGCCCTGGAGAGTTTCTGCAGGGCGTAGAGGCTGGTGACTTTTTTATCCAATTCCTCCTGGGCCTTGTTTAACTCCATATCCGTACGCACAAGTAATTTGGCTTGTTCTTCTGTTTCATCAAGTGCCCTTTGCAGTTTATAAATTTCGGTCTGGAGCGCTTTTATCTTTTTCATCTTTAACATGATAATCACGCTAAGGTAGACGACCGTTATTAAACCAGCTAATCCTATAAGATACATTGTATTTTCCCCGACCATTTATTTAACCTCCGATGATTAAGATAGAGATAGCCTGATTGTGAAGATAAACCTCGCCCCGATAACTGACTGCCCTTAATGGGGCTAATTCCCCGCGGGTGTATAAGCCGATTACAGAAGTATCAGGCCCCAATACCTCCTGGATAATCTCCGATTCCCTGTTAGCGTCTCTACGCAAGAGCATAAAGCGGGAAATCGAACTGAAAACCAGCGCAAACTTTTTTAATCCCTCTTTTTTGATTTCCATTCTTGGGTTGCTGAAAAGGTTTCTTTTTGCCTCTTCTGCTGCCTGTTTTGCGGCAGCAAGGCAGGTTTCTTTTGTTCCAATCATCAGTCTGATCTGGCTGCCCTGGGGGACATTTCCTTGGAATCGCATCGTGCCGTTACTTTCTATAGAAAGAATGTTGCGCAGAAGGTATTCTTCTTCTCCCTCCAGATATACCCCTATCGGATAAAATATGGAGATTTGATTTAAATCCTTTCTCAATTTAGCGAAGTCGCAATTAAAGTATTCCTGATAAAATTTCACCGCCGGTTTGTAGTCTATCTCATCTACCACGTTACCATTAGATTTAGTTACAATGTGGGGCTTTCCCAGGGGTTTCCAGCCGTGTTTTATGCCTAAACTGAAATTT
>JAQUAH010000006.1 GCA_028687345.1 Candidatus Omnitrophota bacterium
TCTTTCATGGAGGCTGTATTTTTGTAAGCATCAGGCATTTCTTCTTTCATAAAGTCAAGGATTTTTGCTTCTTCTGCCTTTAATGTTTTAGGATCCTGAGCCTCTTGCCACAACGCAGCGTTTTTGGCTTGCACTTCTTTATATCTAGTGTAAGCAGCAGGCTGGTTGTTCTTCAGGTTTTCCAGTGTCTTCATCTGTATCTTGGCTGATGCCAGTATTTGCCAGTATTCAGTTGTTTTTTCTTTCATGGAGGCTGCATTTTTGTAAGCATTGGGTATTTCTTCTTTCATAAAGTCAAGGATTTTTGCTTCTTCTGCCTTTAATGTTTTAGGATCCTGAGCCTCTTGCCACAACGCAGCGTTTTTGGCTTGCACTTCTTTATATCTAGTGTAAGCAACAGACTCTTCTGCTTGAAGTAAAGGTATAATAAATAATACTGTCAACCCGAAGAGAAAAATAATCTTTGTCGCTTTACGCATACGCCCTCCTTTTTTATTTAGAAATCAACTGGGTTATCTTAAATATGGGCAAAAACAGGGAAATGACAATTCCGCCGATAACTACGCCTAAAAATGTGATTACCATCGGCTCAATCAAGCTGGTCAAGGCTGATGTAGCGGCATCTACCTGTTCATCATAAAAATCGGCAATCTTAGAAAGCATCTTTTCCAGCTGCCCTGTCTGCTCTCCTACGCTGATCATGCGGCAGACCATGGGAGGAAAAACACCGCTCTTTGATAAAGGCTTGGAAATCGGTTCGCCGTCGCGCACTGATTTGGCGCAATTTAACACAGACTCTTCTATAACTTTATTGCCTGCGGTCTTGCTGACAATCTCCAGGGCGTTTAATATAGAAACGCCGCTTTTGACTAAGGTAGAGAACGTGCGGGAGAATTTTGCCACTGCTACCTTGCGAAAAAGTGGCCCTAAAACAGGGGCCTTTAATTTACCGCGGTCGAAATTATAACGCCCTTTTTCTGTGGTGATATACCTTTTTAAAAGAACAACAATCGCTACCAGGCCTATCAATACAAACAGGAAATATTTCCTGAATAAGTCGCTTATACCGATGAGGATCTGGGTAGGCAAAGGCAATGAACCGCCTAACATTTCAAATATCCCCTTGAATGTAGGCACAACCTTAAGCAGCAGGACGGCAGTAATCAATATGGCTATGCTCACTACAACTATCGGGTAAATCAGGCTGGATTTAATCTTTCTGGTAAGCGCAGCGGTCTTCTCCAGATATGAAGCTAATCTGTCCAAAACCTCATCAAGCATACCTGAAGTTTCTCCTGCCCTGGTCATATTAATGTAAAGTTCGGAGAATACAGCGGGGTGCTTTGCCAGGGCATCAGAAAAATTCATGCCTGCTTCTATGTCCTGGCGGACTACGGTAACTACATTTCTTAGCTGCTTACTCTCAATCTGCTCGGCCAAAATCCCTAAGGCGTTAACCAGGGTAATTCCGGCATCAATCATGGTGGCTAACTGGCGGGAAAAAATAAGCAGGTCATCAAGCTTTACATTTCTGTCTTTAGCCCCGGCTTTAAGCGCCTTCTTTTTTGCCTGCTCAACAGAAAGGACAATTAATTCTCTCTTGTGCAGCGTTTCTGCTACTTCAGAGTCTGAGGCGCCCTCCAATATGCCAATGATGGTTTTTCCGGCCTTATCTTTTGCGGTATATTGATATGTACTCATCTATATAATAATATAAGTTTATCACGCTCTATCAAAAAGTCAATAATACTGACAGATGCCTCACTTATTCTTCTGTAGTAATCCTTAATGCCTCCTCAAGAGTGGTTAATCCTTGCACTACCTTTAAAAATGCATCGTCCCTTAAGGTCATCATGCCGCATTTCTCAACCGCATAATTTTTGATATCATCGTTGGATTGCTTTTTCATAATCATCTCGCGTATCACATCATCAATCATGATTGCTTCTAAGATAGCTATCCTGCCGTAAAAACCGGTATTGTTGCAATATTTACAGCCCTCGGCAGCGTAAAAGATAGTTTTCTCTTTAAAACCTATCTTTTCCAGGAACTCTTTCGGGACCTCTATGGGTTTGCGGCATTTGAGGCAAATTTTACGGCAGAGCCTTTGCGCGCAAAGCATCACCAAACTTGAAGCCACCAAAAACGGCTCAACTCCCATATCTATAAGCCGGGTAATGCTGGAAATAGCGTCATTGGTATGCAGTGTTGAAAGGACAAGCTGTCCGGTCAAGGCTGCCTTGATTGCTATATCAGCGGTCTCCGAATCCCTTATTTCTCCTATCAGGATTACGTCCGGGCTTTGCCTTAACAAGGAGCGTAAACCCGAGGCAAAATCAAGGCCGATATCAGGCTTAACCTGGATTTGCGTAATGCCTTCAATTTGATACTCTACCGGGTCTTCTATGGTAATTATATTTCTTTCGGCGGTATTTAGCTGATTCAGGACCGAATATAGGGTGGTGGATTTACCTGAACCGGTTGGCCCGGTAACTAAAATCATACCAAAAGGCTTACCTATTGCTTCTTTAAAAATAGTCAGCGGCTTTTCATTGAAGCCTAATTTATCTAATCCGATGGAAAGATTTGCCTTGTCAAGTGCACGCAGTACAAACTTCTGGCCGAATGTGGTAGGAAGGCTGGAAACACGAAAATCAACTTCTTTTCCTTCATGCCTTACCTTAAATCTGCCGTCCTGCGGAACCCTGTTTTCGGTAATGTCAAGATTAGAAATAATCTTTAGCCTTGCTAAGACCGCATTCTGGTTTATTTTTGGTATCTTTAATACTTCATGTAATGCCCCATCGACACGGTACCTCACCCTAAGATATTCATGCTCCGGCTCGACGTGTACATCAGAAGCCCTTTGCTTCAGGGCTTGAGTCAAAATAAGATTGACTAACTGTACAATGGGCGCCTTTTCGCTATCCTCAAGGGCGCTCGTAAGTTCTATTGCATCTTGTCTTATAAATTCTGTGCTCTTTTTTTCTCCACCTAACGCAGACCAGGAATCTTCCTCCAGAATCTGCTGCGCATCTTTCAATTCGGGGTGATACTGGCTATCTATAGCTTTTAAGATTTGTTCCTCCGGGCTGAGGACTGTATCAATATTACACCCTGTAAGTGCCCTTAAATCATCCAGGGCAAAAATATTCAGCGGGTCAGAGAGGGAAACTGTAAGGGTGTCGCCAATACGGGATAGCGGGATTAATTTATAAAGCCTGGCTGTGCGCTCAGGGATTAGATTGACGACCCCTGCATCAAATTTGTATTTTGCCAGGTCCAGCGTCGGGATGTAGAGTTGTTCTGAAAGAAGCGAAAGCAGCGCCTCTTCGGAAATAATGCCCTGTTCAACCAATACCTTCCTTAAAGGCACCCCCTTTTGTTTATGCATTTGAAGGGCCTTTTCTAATTGCGGCTTGGTTATGCTGCTGCTTTTCAACAATATATCAATTATCTTTTCTTTTATTGATTGCATAGGTTACTCATCAGGCGCGGTAACACGCAATACCTCTTCCAAAGTAGTTAATCCTTTTAATACCGTTTCAATCCCGTCTTCCCTCAATGTCTTCATCCCCTCAGAACGCGCTTGTTTTTTTATAATATGCTCCTGTGCGCGGCTAAGGATTAATTCCCGAATGGAACTGCTCAAAAGCAAGGCTTCTGCAATACCTGTCCTGCCGCTGTAACCGCTGTTATAACACTTAGGGCAGCCTTTACCGCGGAAAAATTCCGGGTTTCTGAACCTCTTGGGGTCTAATTTTAAAGTATCGATAATTTCCTGTTTAACCGGATGAGCCTCTTTGCAGTGGCTGCAGATCTTGCGCACTAATCGCTGCACTAATATGCATACCACCGAAGAATTAATCAGGTACGGCTCTACTCCCATGTTTACCAAGCGCACTATTGAACCGGGCGCAGTGGTAGTGTGCAAGGTAGAAAGAACCAGATGACCGGTCAATGCGCTCTTAATAGCTATATCCACGGTTTCGTAATCGCGAATTTCGCCAATCATGATTACGTTAGGATCCTGCCTGAGTATGGAACGCAGTGATGCAGCAAAAGTCAGACCTATCTCCGGCCTTGCAGTGACCTGGTTAATACCCTCTAACTGATATTCCACGGGGTCTTCTACGGTTACTATATTCTTATCAGGGCTGTCTACAAACTTGAGAATTGAGTATATAGTAGTAGTCTTGCCGCTGCCTGTCGGCCCGCAAACAAGCATCATGCCGTGCGGGAGTTTGGCTACCTTCTTTAATTTTACAACTATATCCTCGCTAAACCCTAATCTCTCCAAATCAAGCGTAGCCTGGGTTTTATCCAGTATTCTAATAGCAACCTTTTCTCCGAAGCTGGAAGGCAGGATTGACACCCTGAAATCTACCTCGTTTCCCATTAGGCTTACTTTAAAACGGCCGTCCTGCGGAAGCCTGTGTTCGGCTATATCCAAATCAGAAACCACTTTTACGCGCGAGACTATAGAGGCATGCATGCTTTTTGGAGGGGCTTTTTCTTCCTGGAGGACTCCGTCAATACGAAAACGCACCCGCAGTTTTTTTTCAAACGGCTCAATAAGTATATCCGATGCCTTCTTTTTAACTGCCCCCTCCAGGATTATATTAGTTATCTTAATTACGGGTGCCTCCTGGCTGATGCGGCCCAATTCCTGGTCAGAAGGCAAAATCTCCTTCTCCTCTTTAATTAATTCAATTGAGGAAACAGACATCTCCTTGACTAAATCATCAATTATGTTCTTGGTAGCGTCGGGATAGGACATCTCTATGGTTTGTAATATATCCTGGCCTGAGGAAATAATAGGGTTTATCTTATACCCTGTCAGCGCTCCGACGTGGTCTATGGCAAATATATTCAGGGGGTCAGCCATGGCTACAGTAATGGCATCTCCCATTTTTGATACGGGGATAATCTGATAATGGCGGGCAATCTCAGCGGGGATAATCTTGACTATTTCCGGATCTATTTTAAAGCGTTTTAAATCAATTAAGGGAAAGCCCAACCCTTCGCTCAAGATCGAAATAAGTGCGTTTTCTTCGATAAACTTTAAGTCGATAATGATCTGGCTTAACCTGCCGCCTTTTTCTTTCTGAACCGCCAGCGCCTGCTCAAGCTGTTCCTGCGTGATAAGCTTGTTATTAATCAATATCTCTGTAAGGCGGTCTTTTAGGGAAAGCATTTGTTTAGTAGATAGTAGGTAGTATATAGTATTTAGGGAAACCCTAACTACTACCTACTAGCTCATTCTTTATCCTTATAATACTTTACGATTGCCTTTTTAATATCTGATGAAGTAGAAACAAAGGTCTGGACGCTGCATCCTGAAAGCAATTCCACGTCTTCAATTGCCTGTAAATTAAGCGGATTTGACATGGCAACGGTTAAATTGTTTCCGATTTTATCTATGGGGACAAGCAGATATTGCTTGGCAACGCGGCCGGGGATAATATTGGCAATTTCCGGATTAATATCATAATTACTCAAAGGCAGGTATGGAAAACCGTACTGGGCAGTCAGGGCCTGTGCAATATCTTCCTCTTTAGCAAATCCCAATTCTACTAATACCTCTCCGATAAGGCCGCCCTTCTCCTGTTGAAGAACCAATGCCTCATTTAACTGACGTGAATTAATTATGCCGCGCTCAATGAGCAACTCACCCAGTTGTTTATTTATAATTTTTCTTAGTGGCATACTATAAACGCCTCCCTTTAAGACTCGCTGGACTCTGCTTCTTTGAAACTAACTATGCGGTTCCTGCCCTGCTTCTTGGCTAGTGCGACCAAATCGTTTGCCTCTGTAATCAGTTCTTCGGCATCTATGCCATCCAGGGGATTTTCGCTGATGCCGCCGCTGACCGTAATTCTTTTAGCCATATCCGTCTCATGCGTGAAAGTCAACTCTATATTCTTCCTGATGTTCTCGGCAATCTTCTGCGCCTGGCGTTTATTTTTCTCAGGTAAAATTATGGCAAATTGATCATCGCCGCTTCTTGCCGCGCGGTCGACATCTGAAAGCGAATCTTTAATCAGTGACCCGATTTTTTTTAATATAGCTTCAGTCTGGCGCGAACCAAATTGCTGCTGGAATTTACTGAAATTGTCAATATCAAACAAAATAAACGCACAAGGGCGATGATATACAATTGACCTTTTAATCTCCTCTTCAAGGCGCTGGCGGATAAAGGACTCATTGTAAAGCCCGGTGAGCGTATCTTTTATCTCCAGCTTCTCCACCTTCTGCATCAATTTGTCATTTTCTATGGCAATGGCTATCTGTTTACTGAAGATATCCAGCAACTCCATATCTTCCCTTCTGTAGAGAAATGATTCCGCAGTATTACCGATGCCAAGCATTGCTACAACCCTGCCCGATAAGAAAATAGGCAGAGCCAAAGTATTTTTTAATCTGAATTTTTCATAAAAATCAACGGTGAGGTTTTCACTGAGCATGTTTTCTTTGTCTAATATCAAAGGTTTATTGATATTAATAGCCTTTTGGAATAAAGACTCTTGCGGCTCTACCATGATTTTCAGCAGGTATTCTGAATTTGCGCCATCTGCAATTTTCACACAAAAATCCTCTATTTCGTCCTCCCGGTAGAGTAAATAGCTTACATCTGAATTTGCTAAAAGCCTTGCCTTTTCAGTGGCGACTCTTAATATGTCTTCTAATTTTGCGCCCTGGGAAACCAGGGAGCTTATCTGCAATAAACTGGAAAGCACCAAAACGCGTTTTTGAATATCCAGGTTTATCTCCGTGGTCTTCTCGCTATAGGTCTTTAATTCATCCATATTGCTGCGGATGCGCGCAGTCAATTGGTTAAGTGAATGCCCTAAATCACCTACCTCATCCTGATGCTCTATGTCTAACTTATAGTGTATGTTTCCAGCGGCAATTAACTTTGCGACAGCACTGACAGAAACTATGCGGTCAAAAACCTCTTTGATTACAAGGAAACCGGCGACAGCGATAATTGTGCTTATCGCAACGGAGGCGATTACATCTACCTTAACTCCCACATTCGGCAAGACATAATTTGAAACCAGGTATATGCATACTAAAAGCGGCAGGATAGACATAAGATAAAAAGATATCTTTAATTTATACCTGAGGCTGCGTGAAGCCAAAGACATATCTGCTTTCTTAGTCATCTTTAACCTCTCCTTGGTAAACCCCTGTCAGAAAGGGTTGCCTCCTTTAAAAACCTCTCTAAAAGTATACCTTTTATCACTTTATATTGCAAGAAGTTTAATGAGCACATAACTTACGAACACGCTAGTGTGAGTAAGTTATTGTGCGAGTTAATCCTTGACATTTTCTTGATAAAATTAATTGAAATGTCAAGGATAAGTTCCGCCAATGACTTCCCGCCAAGCTATTTAATAACAGGCGGGATGGCGTCACTTAATTCTTGCATTAAAACATTTTTATTTATGCCTACATCGATAACATCCCAGGGCAGAGGCTCTTGCGGCAATTTTGCCTTCAAATAAAAATCGGGGTCAATCCCTGATTCCTGGAAGGCCTGCTGCCACTTTTCAAATAGAAAGTAGTTGCCCCAGGCATCAAATCTTGCACCCATTTTAAAAGCGCGTAGTATTGCCTTACTTAACCTCCTGTCTCCGCGCGAAAGCACGCCTTCCAGAAAACTCATCTTGGGGTCAGTAAACTTAAACCTTAGCCTCTTATTTTTTATTTTGCGTTTCAGGTAATCTTGTTTACTTCTTATCTTACCTATGGTATCCATTTCAAGCCACTGCAAAGGGGTGTGCGGCTTGGGGATTAACGTGCCTATGCTTATATTCACATCTGCAGGCACACCGGACACTCTTCTTCTTAACTCTGAAACGCGGTTGGACAGTTCAATTATACCGTCTAAGTCTATTTCTTCTTCAGATGGTAACCCAATCATAAAATAAAGTTTTACGTGCCGGTAACCACTGGCATATGATTGCTCTATCGCCTGAAAAAATTCCCCTTCATTAAAATTCTTGGCGAGCATCTGACGCAACCTTTCTGTGCCGGCTTCCGGAGCAAAAGTTAAACTTGTCTTTTTGATGTTAGAGATTAAGGCTGAGAGTTTTCCGGTATTGGACTTTGCTTTTATCGAAGGCAGGGATACGCTCACTGCCTTTGTTTTAAATAACCCGATAAGGAGCTGCAATAATTCTTCTATGTGCGGATAGTCGCCTACAGATAATCCGCCTAAAGACAGCTCTTCGTAGCCGGTATGCCTATAGGTATCTTTTGCCAAATTTAATAAGTTTTCCACAGACCTCACCCGCAAGGGATAATACTGGCTTCTTGCCTGACAGAAACGGCATTTGTTCGGGCAGCCGCGCATAACTTCCAAAGATATACGGTCGTGTATAATCTGGATATACGGCACTATCCACTTTAAAGGGAAATGCGCTGAATTTAGATCTTTTATAAAACGCTTTTTAACTTTAACCGGCACGCCTTCAATTTTTGGCTTAAATTCCTGCATCCCGCCGCTAGAATTATATGCTATCTTATATAAAGAAGGAACATACACTCCCTCGATATGGGAAAACATAAATAATAAATCTTGCCTGCTTAATTTTTCGCTTCTAAATTTTTCTTTATATTTTCTATACACCTCTATCAATTCCGGAATTAAATCCTCTGCTTCTCCGATACAGAAAAGGTCAAAGAATTCATGCATGGGTTCCGGGTTTAATGCACAGGGCCCGCCAGCAATAACAAGCGGGTCTTTGTGGCTACGCGAAGAGGATTCCAGCGGTATGGCGCCTAAATCCAGAATATTTAACACATTGCTGTAGTTTAATTCTGAACCTAAAGAAAACCCGATTATATCAAATTCCCTTAGCTGTCTTTTGGATTCTAAAGAAAGGATTTGTCTATTGCCGGAACTTAATAAGGCTTGCATGTCAGGTGCGCAAGAAAAGAACCTCTCGCAAGAAACACCTGAAAGATTATTTAATATACTGTAGATTATCCTGATGCCTAAATTGCTCATTCCTACTTCATACAAATCAGGAAAAACCAGGGCGAATTTTATTTCGCTCTTTGAAAAGTCTTTATTGGGGATATTCCATTCCTGGCCGATGTAGCGCGCAGGTTTGTTTACCCGCAAAAGAATATCGTCTAACATCTTAAAATACTGCCCTTCTCTTATCAATGCTCACCAAAATACCCAAGGCTATAAATGTTGCCAATGTGGATGAACCCCCGTAACTCATTAAAGGCAAAGGCAGGCCCACTACCGGAGCCAACCCTAAGTTCATGGCGATATTGATAAAAATCTGTATGGCCAACAAAAATGAGATTCCAAATGCCAACAGCCTCCCAAAACAGTCGCTAGTCTTGCGCGCGATTAAAATCCCCTGACGGATTAAAAGATAATAAAGGGCTAATAATATTATGCTCCCTGCAAGACCCCATTGCTCTGCAAAAGTAGCAAATATAAAGTCGGTGTGCGATTCCGGCAAAAAATGCAACTGGCTCTGTGTTCCGGAAAGCCAACCCCTTCCTAAAAGAGACCCTGAGCCGATAGCAATTTTAGATTGAATCACGGTATAACCCGCGCCCAGCGGATCTATATTTGGATTTAAAAACACCAGTAATCTTTCTCTTTGGTAATCACGTAAAAAATGCCACAGCAATGGCATTGCCAGGAATGAAGCCGAAAGAAATACAAAAATATACCGCAATCTCACGCCGGTAAAATACAACAGGCATATAAACAGGAAGAATATCATCATCCCGCTTCCTAAATCTGGCTGCTCTATAATGAACCCCATGGGCACAATTATAAATAAAAAAGGCAAAATGATTGCCCTAAATATCCCGAATTTGGCACAAAGCAAAGAAATATCATCCGTTGATTTCTTGCTGAAGTATCTTGACAAAAAAATTAAAATAATTAGTTTTACAAACTCTGACGGCTGAAAATTAAACCACCCTATTTTAAACCAGCGCTGGGCGCCCAGGCGTACCTGTCCAAGCATAAATACCAGAAACAGAAAGAATAACGCCATTGTATATAGAAAATATGTGCAATCCCAAAGCCAACGATAGTTCAGATTAGAAAAAATAATAAATACAAGCACTCCTATAAAAACCCAGAGGATTTGACGCCTAGAAATTTCTTGCCAGAACTTGCCTTCTTTCTGATAGGTGCTGCTGTAAATGGATAAAATACCTATGGAGGCGATTAAAAGTGAAATTAAGAGTATGATAAAATATGAATTTCTAAATAAGTCCTTCATTTGCCATTTGCTCAATTATCTGTTTTGCCACTACACAGGCGTAATATCCCGGGCCTCCATTTTCCAGAAATACACAGATGACATATTTGGGGTTTTTATAAGGGAAAAAACCCGTAAACCAGGAATGAGGCTGACCATGTGAAACCTGCGCAGTCCCGGTCTTACCGGCTACCGAAATTGAAAGCCCAGATAATACGTGGCCCGTCCCTTTAGGATCCAATACAGCATTTCTTAAGCCTTGTGAAATATAATTAAGTGTCCGGGGCTTCAAATGGAGATTGACAATTTTCCTTTGGTGATTCGAAATATCCCGCTGGTCAAGACCTTTGACCAGATAAGGAGTAACTAAATAACCGCTGTTGGCAAATACAGCAGTCACCCTCGCCATCTGCAGGGGTGTTACCAAAAGATCTCCCTGGCCGATGCTGAAATTTACGGTATCCCCGTCAAACCAATTCTTGAATTTGTAGATTTTTTTCCATAAAGGCGAGGGCACAAAGCCACTTGCTTCATAAGGTAATTCAAAGGGAATAGGCTTGGATAAATTGAACCTGAGTGAAAAATCATGTATGGTTTGAGCGCCCAAAAGAAGCCCGCTCTTATAAAAAAAGACATTGCAGGAATGCGCAATAGCCGCAATTATATCCTGGTAATTATGCGTATCCCAGCAGGCAAATTCTTGTTTACCTACAAAGATGCTGCCGCGGCACAGAAATGTAGTGGATGAATTTATCTTCCCGGTTTCAAGGCCCGCAGTAGCCACAATTAGTTTAAATATTGAACCTGCAGGATACGTTCCGCTGATGGCGCGATTAATTAACGGCGCATCAGGATTATTAAAGAGATTTGTAATGGAAGGGGTTAATTTGCCTGTAAATACTGACGGATTAAAATTGGGAAAACTGGCCATAGCTATAATCTCTCCGCTATAAGGATCCATGAGTATAACAGCGCCTTTCTTATCTGCTAAGCACTGTTCTACTATTTTTTGGGCTTTAAGGCTCAGGGTAAGCTGCATATTCTTGCCATTGTGCGGAGCCCTGAAACCTAATACTCGAATAAATTTTCCTCTATGATCCACCTCAAACAACAACCCGCCCTCGTCCTGGCGTAAATAATAATCGTATTTTTCTTCTATGCCGCCAAAACCAACAATATCTTTTGTGTTGTAACCGTAATCCTGCAATTTTGTAAGGCGCCAATGGTCTATTTCGCTCAGGTATCCTATCACGTGGCTGGCAAGACTCCCATAAGGGTAATGCCTGATGGGCCTGGGCTGGATGATTATATTGGGAAAATCACTTTTGAGCTCTTCTAAGGCAATTGCCTTTTTTAAGTCTATATTCTTTGCGATAGCGACAGGAAGCGAAGAGGCAACAAAACTTTTCTTTAAGGTATCCTTTAAATTTTTTTGAGTCGTGCCTAAAACTTTTGAGACGGCAAGAAGAACCTTATCAAACTCTCTCTTATCTTGGGGTAAAAGCATTAAATCATAAGAAAGCTCATTATCTACTATAGGCAAACCTTCCCTGTCAAATATTTTTCCGCGGCAGCCTTCCTGTGACATTATCCTTATGCAATTCTTATCGCTTAAGGTTTTGAATTTCTTCCCCTGTATAATCTGCAGATTAACTATGCTAAGGCCTAAAAATAAGAATGTGCAGATTATTAACAAATTGACAATTTTTATTCTAGACATCTTTAATAAATGCTCTTTGACTTTATTTTTTATGATTCAAATTCAATATGAATTAATTTAAGCATCTTAAATATCAACGGGGAGACTGCTGCCGTATATATAGACTCGATAATTATAATACGCATAAAAATTCCTAACGCTATTGATTTGCCTAGAGGCAGAAACAATAATCCCATGATGATGTGATGGATAAGTGCAATCAGGAATATTAATGCAATGCGCATAAGGTCATCCTCTAGCGAGAGCTTTCTGGTTAACCTTGCAATTAGGAAGCACCATAAAGAAAACAGCAGTGTATTAATGCCAAATGCGCCTATTGAAAAGGCATCTTTAAAGAGCCCAGCAAATATACTCAAAAGAATCGCCCAGGGAAATTTAAAAATGAGACTTGCAATAACCGCGCTAATCAAAAGCAGGTCCGGCTTTACATTAAATATTTTAAAATAATCCAATAAAGATACCTGTAATACGCCAAGGCTAAGAGTGGCTAAGAAAAAATATAATTTTTTCATTATTCCAGGATAACCAAGACTTCTTCAATATTGGACAGATTGACTGCAGGTTTAATTATTGCATAACGGCTTAAACCAGAAAGGTCTTTATTGATATCGATTACCTCGCCTATAAGCAGGCCTTTTGGATAGGCCGCAGTGAGCCCGGAAGTAATAATCACGTCAGAAGGCGCTATATCAGATTCCTCAGGCAGATATTTCATGATTAAAAAATGGCCTAGCGTCCCAGATACTAATCCCTCCTGGCGGCTGCGCTGTACTACGCAAGACACGCCAAGGCCAGGATCGTTGATAAGCATTATTTTACTGGTGCCGGCGGTTGTTTCCGCAACCCTGCCTGCCAGCCCTAAATAAGTAATCACAGGCATGCCGCGTTTTATCCCCTGGGAACTGCCTTTATTTATAATCGCAACAGAAGACCAGCTGTCCGGAGAACGCGCAATTACCCTTGCCGCAATAACCTTGTAAGTAACCTGCTGCTTAAGCGAAAGTAAGTTTTTCAAACGCTTATTTTCCAGGTAAACTTCGTTCAAGGAAGCTAACTTTGCCCTCAGTGAATCCATTTCTTTACTGAGTCTTTGGTTCTCTGTTAAGTTGCGGTGGAAGAAAATCAGCCCTAAGGTTTCACGTTTGAGCAATGCAAGTATGCTTAATGGTTGTCGTAAGGTATTTAGGCATGCATTTCTTAAGGGAGGGCTTAAAAGGAGGAAAAGGACGAAGGAACTTGTGATTGCAAAATAGGTTAGAAATCTCTTTTTAAATTTAAACACATCTCACTTACGTATGCATCTCTGACTTGATGGGGACCGTAACTTTCTTAAGATAGTGTATATTGTCCAGAACTTTTCCCGTTCCGTTTGCCACTGCAGTTAAAGGATCATCGGCTATGTGCACGGGTAAACCGGTTTCTTCAGAAATCAATTTATCCAGGCCTCTTAATAAAGACCCTCCCCCTGCCATGACAATTCCGTGCTCTATTAAATCCGCAGCTAACTCCGGGGGTGTCCTCTCCAGGGAAATCTTGGTTATTTCTAATATTGCACGGACAGGTTCCTGTAACGCCTCCCTGACTTCCTCTGAAGTTATGGTAACGGTCTTTGGGAGCCCAGCAACTAAATCCCTCCCCTTTACCTCCATGCTTAGTTCTTCTTCCTGGGGATAGGCAGAGCCTATCTTGATTTTTATTTCCTCGGAAGTACGCTCCCCAACCATTAAATTATAGGTTTTCTTTAAATATTCAATAATCGCATCATCCATTTCGTCTCCGCCAATGCGTATTGATTTAGAAAAAACAACCCCCGCTAAAGAGATTACTGCGATTTCAGTGGTGCCTCCGCCGATATCTATGACCATGTTGCCTATCGGTTCCTGAATAGGCAGGCCTACGCCGATTGCCGCGGCAATCGGTTCTTCAATCAGGAATACCTCGCGTGCGCCGGCACGCTCAGCAGAATCTTTAACTGCCCTCTTCTCAACTTCCGTAATTCCGGAGGGGATTGCAATAATAATTCTTGGCCTGACCAAAACACGGCGATGATGCACTTTTTTTATAAAATATCTCAACATGGCTTCTGTAATTTCAAAATCAGCAATCACGCCGTCCTTCATGGGCCTGATAGCTACAATGTTGCCGGGTGTACGGCCAAGCATTCGTTTTGCCTCTTCTCCCACTTCCAGGACATGCGATGTGCCCCGCTCAATAGCTACAACAGACGGCTCACAGAGAACCACGCCCTCGCCCTTTACATACACTAACGTGGTGGCTGTACCCAAATCAATCCCCATATCATTGGAAAATAAACCAAGTATATAATTGAATGCCTTTTTGGCGAGAGCCTTAAATTTTGCCATTTTATTCTCCCTATCTATCGTTTGGGCGGGTTTTTTAGGTTAATGCAAATTCTATCAGAGTTTAAACTCTATGTCAAATAAAAAGTTAAGTGAGTGCACAACTTACGGAACGTCCCGCCTATCTTAAAGATTTGAGGCGGGATCCCGCCTGCTATTAAATGAATAGCCTGGCGGGAAGTGAATGTAAGCTGTTGCACGAAGTTATGTCGCACAAGGTGCGACGTAGCCTATCTGTTCGTTAATATCTTTAAATGGTTGATGAATTCGGGGTAGGATTTGCTGATACAGGAGATGTCGTCTATTTTAGTTGCGCCTGTTGCAGCAAGGCCGGCTACCACCATGCTCATGGCTGTACGATGATCTGCAAAACTTCTTACCCGCGCTCCCCTTAGCTCTTTTACGCCTTCTATAATAATATTTTCTGATTTCCCTTCTTTAAATACGCCTATATTTGCGCTCATTCTTTTAAGGTTTTCCATCATGGAATCGATGCGGTCTGTCTCTTTTACGCGTAATTCGCCAACGCCTTCAAATACGGTCCTGCCTCTTGCAAGGCTTGCAGCTACCATTAAAACCGGCAGCTCGTCTATTAGAGAAGGGATTTCCTTTTTTCTTATTATAGCCCCTTTCAAATTGCTGCTCCTGGCCAGTATATTTCCCATGGGCTCAGTAGTTAAACGGCCGGATTCATTGGTTGATAATTGAATATCTGCGCCCATTCTTTTTAAAACCCTGATTATACCCAGCCGTGAAGGGTTTAAACTAACATTTCTGATTAAGACTTGAGAATCAGGTATAATACTGGCAAGGGTAATAAAAAATGCGGCTGAAGATATATCCCCCGGTACAGTAACCACCCGGGATGGAGCGATTAATTCTTTACCACCCTTAATATATATGGTGTTCTGCTTAAGTTTTATCCCTGCTTTAAATAACTTTAATATCCGTTCAGTGTGGTCGCGAGTTTTGACCGGCTCAATAACTTTAGTAGTCCCTTTTGCATACAGCGCAGCTAATAAAAGCGCTGATTTAACCTGCGCAGAAGCAACCGGCATGCGGTAGCTAATAGAATTCAACTTGTTTCCTTTAATAGTAATCGGCAGGTACTCTTCTGATTTCCCCTCTTTCTTATTTTTGACCGCTCTTGCCTCTATCTTTGCCCCCATCATTCTCAGCGGCCTGGTCACGCGTAACATCGGCCTCCTGGAAAGAGATTCACCTGCATGCAATATTACCTTAAAATTCTGGCCGGCTAGTACACCCAAAAGCAGGCGTAAGGTAGTTCCGGAATTGCCCACAAAAATAGGCCGGCCCGGCTTAGTTAATCCGAAGCGGCCTTTTGCGAATACATTAATTGTAGGATTCTTTTTATGGGCGTTATCAAAATACCCTGTAATCTTTATCCCCAATTTTCTAAGGGCTTGTATTGTATAGAAACAATCTTTATTGGCGGGAAAATTCTTAATTCTGGTTAAACCGCGGCTTAAAGCTCCTATAATTATATAACGGTGAGCTATGGACTTATCGCCTGGAGGGAAGATTTTTCCTTTAAGACGGAAGGCCGGCCTCGTTACAAAAGGCCTCATTTTATCTTTTGAACAACCTTATCGCCTTCTGCTACGTTATCTTTGACTGCGCCGGATATGAAGCCTGCGGCAGCCATCGCGTCATGAACTTTTTCTACCTTCACATCACCCAGATATCTGGTATCGTGATAAACAGAAAATACATCCCCTTCTTTTACGCCGTCTTTACCGCCCAAATTAATCACTATAAAATTATAATCTTTATTTATAACCAGCACTTTCCCCTCTGGCCCGGCAACTACGGTTGTCTTTACTTTTGGCTTTGGTGATGCTGCCGGCTTTGCCTTTGCCTGGCTGGCTGGCTTTACTGCCTTTTCTTTTTTACTTTTCTGCTTTGCCCCTGCAGTTTCCGGGCTGACTACGATTTTACCTAACTCAACATCCTTGGATCTCGCCTCTAAATCCCTCATTTTTGTCTCTAAGGCTGTTTTTTCCGAATCCAAGTCTTTTAGCTGAGCCTGTGTTTTTCTTACGTCTTCCTGCGCCTGGTTAAATTTCCTTTCTAAATCAGACCTTAGCCTTTTTTGTTCATCCAGGTCTGCCCTGAGAACTTCAAGCTTTGCCAATGCCTCTTGCCTGACTGTTTTCTCCTGCTGTAAGCCGGTATTTAAAGTATCGATCTGCACCTTTGCCTCTTGCAATTTCGACTGCAGGTCGCTAATAAATTTCTCTGATTCTTTTAGCCTGCTTTCGGTTATTCTCTGTTTTGTATTTATCTCATCTAATGTTTCTTCCAACTCTAAACTTCTTGTACGTTCTTTTTGGAAAAGATAAAAACTGCCGCCCGCCAAAGCTAAAGCAATAAGTATTATTAGAATTAATATAATTGTTGGCGCACTAGCCCTGCGTGTCATTCTTGCCTCCTTTTAATGAGCAGACAACTTACGGAAGCGATAGCTACGTAAGTTGTAGTCCTTGACATCTACGATGTCAAGGACGTCCGCAAATTAATCCGCCGAGTACTTTGGCGGATATTCGTGTATGCACTTACTATAACATCAGTTACGAAAAAATCAAGTTTTATTTAAGAATTCTCTAAACTCACCGGGTAACTCACTGGAAAACTCCAGCAATTTTCCTGTGGCTGGATGTAGAAAAGCAATTTTTTGCGCATGCAGCGCCAAGCGGCTGAATTCATCTTTTCGGCCATATTTATTATCACCCAATATGGGGTGGCCCAAAAAAGCAAGATGCACCCTTAGCTGATGAGTCCTTCCTGTAAAAGGCTCTAACTCCAACAGGCTAAACTCATCAGTGCGTTTCAAAGTTCGATAATATGTCTTGGCATATTTTGTCTTGCTGCCAAAACCTACAGACATGCTTTTTCTTTTTAAAGGATGCCTGCCGATGGGGGCTTCTATCACATTCTCGTCAAATTCCATCTTGCCTTTGACCAGTGCTATATATTTACGTTTGATAGTATGTTTTGCGAATTGCTCTGCCAGGGCTAAATGTGCAAAGTTATTTTTGGCGATAACCAATAGGCCGGAAGTCTCTTTATCCAGCCTATGCACAATACCCGGCCTCTTTGGATTGACACTGGAGAGGTCCTTAAAACGGTGCAAGAGCGCATTTACGAGCGTGTGCTCGTAATTACCGGGGGCAGGATGAACCACCAAGCCGGATGGCTTATTTATGACTGCTAAATCCCTATCTTCATAAACAACATCTAATGATATATCTTCTGCCTCTGGCGTCTCTGTCTTTTTATCCTCGATATTAATCCTGATTTCGTCATCAGATTTCAGTTTATAATGCGGTTTTATTAAACCGTTGTTTAAAAGTACGCCCCCCTGAAGAATCAATTTCTTTAAAGATTCGCGGGAAAGGCCTAATTTTTTCTCCTTGGAGAAATCGCTTAGATATGAATCCAGGCGTTTGCCTGAATCTTTTGGTGAGACTTTTAAGATGTGTTCTTGCATTTATAAAGCCCTATACAGGCAAAGAAAAAAACTAAAATGCTTATAACCTGAAACAAGGTAAGGCCTAAGAAAATTTCTGCTGCATCTGCGCGCCAAAACTCGATAAAAAATCTTTTTAAGGAATACAACAATAGGTAGGCATAGAATATTCCTCCCTGTCGATGCGGCCTATCCTGTAAAAATCTTAATACTATAAAAATAAAAATTAATGCCAGGGAAGAATATAACTGCGTCGGAATAAGGACTAGGCCGTGAACAGGAAAATAAATTCCGAATTCTGATGCCTTACCGAAACAGCAACCGTTTAACAAACAACCGATCCTGCCTATAGCCTGGCCCAAGGCCGCAAAAGGCGCAATTAAATCCAATACTTTATATATGGGCAGTTTTTTCTTTTTTAAATAAGCGAACCCCGCAATGCCCCCTAAAGCCAAACCGCCGAACCAGGATAAGCCGCCTTCTTGCAGTTTGATTATATCAACGGGGTTTTTTATATAAAACTTTGCATTCTCGATAACATAAAATAGGCGGCTGCCTATAATTCCGCAAAGAAAAACTATAAATGCGAAATTTAAGATTGTATCCTGGCTTAAATGCTCTGATCTGGCTTTAATACCGGCTAATTTAGAACTCACCAGGAATGCCAATACCAGCATCAGGCCATAGGAATATACGGTAAAGGGACCTATTCTACAGATTTCCGGGTACATATCGCCCACCCCAGCAATATCGCTCCAATAGTTATTGAGGTATCCGCTATATTAAATACCGGCCAAATCCGAAAATCAAGGTAATCAATAACATAACCGAAGAATAACCGGTCACAAAGATTACCCAGGGCGCCGGCCAAAATCAAACTCATGGATACTGCAATATATTTTTTATGTTTATTATTCTTTAGATTTAAATAAATCAGTATTACGGCGAATATGGAAGTAAATATAAATAAGGCGAGTTGATTTTTTAGAATACCGAAGGCGGCACCAGAATTATGTACCAGGGTAAGATGGAATATCCCTTTGATTACAGGCAGCGAAGAGTTGAAAGCTAGATTTTTCGTAACGATGAATTTGACTAACTGGTCTAAAGAAAGGATGGTAACTACGATGATAAAAACCATCGGCAAGGGGTGTTATTTTCTTTCTTTTTTCTCCTGGCATTTTACACAGAGGCGCGCGTGGGGCACTGCCTTAAGCCGGGACTTAGAAATGAGAGATTTGCATTCCTCACATATACCAAATGTGCCCTCTTCTACTTTTTTCAAGGCATCGTCTAATTCATAAAGAAACCCTCTTTCGTTTGAGGCGAGCCCTAAAGAAAATTCTCTGTCATAGTTATCAGTAGCCACGTCTGCCATATGATAGGTATAACCCGAGATATCTCCCGAGGAATCCTTCTGCGTCTTTTTCAATGTCTCTTCGGAAATATGCTTTATGTCATCCTGAATTTCTTCTTTTCTTTTCAGGATTAACTTTCTAAAATCGGCTAACTCTTTTTTGCCGAACTTTTTGCCGGACCTGGATGCCTGCGCCGCTTTTTGCTTGCCGCTCCTTCTTTGTTTTTTAACTTTCATTTTTCTAGACAATTTTTTCCTCCTATTGCTTCTAAACATCTATCGCAGATTAACGGATGGTCTTTATTCTTCCCTAATATAGAATAATTCCAGCAGCGTACGCATTTTTTCCCATCTGCCTTAACGGCCTCAATCGCAACATCAGGAATTGTGCCTTGTTTTATTATCTCTACCTGCGAAACTTTGAATATTTCACAAAGATCATTCTTTAAGCTTGTTAAGAATTTATAACGATCTTCGTTATTTGTCAATAGATTTATTTTTGCATCAAAGGAGCTGCCGATTTGATCTTTCGAACGCATATCTTCCAGTGACTTGGCTATTTCAGGAATTAAAGGTAGAATATTCTGTTCCATCTGCGTAAAATCCATATTCTCATTCGGCGTTGCCACAACAAAATGAGGCCATTCAAGAAGATGAACGCTGGAAACAGCCTTATCTTTTTGCTCCCTTGGCAAATTTTGCCAGATTTCTTCCGCTGTAAAAACCAAAATTGGAGACATAATCATTATTAAAATATTCAAAACTTCGTAGATTGTAGTCTGCGCGCTTCTTCTCTCTTTAGAATTAACGGCACAGGTATAGAGCCTGCCTTTAACCATATCAAGATAATGCATCGAGAGGTCTTCATTGCAAAAATCGTATATTAATTTATATGCCTTATAAAACCGGAATTCCTTGTAATTATCTTCTACAAGAGGCAATAACTGACGTTTTGCTTTATATAATATCCACCCGTCTATTTTTTTAAGCGAGTTATAAGCCACTCTGTCTGTATCGGGATTAAAATCATAGAGGTTGCTTAAAATAAATCTGGCGGTATTTCTGATTTTACGATATGCCTCTGACAAACGTGTAAGTATTTCTTTTGAAATGCGTATATCTTCGTTGTAATCGCTTGAAGCAATCCACATCCGCAATATATCCGCGCCGTAATCTTTAATGATATCCTGCGGCGAAATAACATTCCCCGTTGATTTGGACATCTTTCTTCCCTCTCCGTCCACAACAAATCCATGGGTCAGCACTGCTTTAAAAGGCGCTTTGCCGTCAATGCATATGGATGGTATCAGCGAAGACTGAAACCAACCCCTGTGCTGGTCAGAGCCTTCAAGATACAAGGCACATGGAGTACCGCCTAATTCTTTTCTTCTCTTTAATACTGCCTGGTGGCTTACCCCGGAATCAAACCAAACATCAAGGATATCCGTCCCCTTAGAGAAACTGTTTCCATTACAATAAGGACAGTGGGTTTTTTCGGTCAGGAATTCTTTTAAGTCTTTTTCAAACCAGCTGTCAGAGCTTTCTCTTGCTACTACTGAGGCAAATTTTTCCACCACTTGCGGTTCAAGGAATTCCTCATGGCAATCATTGCAGACAATTGCCGGTATGGGGACTCCCCAAAATCTTTGCCTTGAGAGGCACCAGTCAGGGCGTTCTCTAATCATTGCGTAAATCCTCTCTCTGCCTGTTTCAGGAATCCATTGAACCTGCGTGACAGCCTTAAGAAGTTCATTACGCAAATTGTTATGTTCTAGGGATAAAAACCATTGTTTTGTAGCCCTGAATATTATGGGAGTCTTGCAACGCCAGCAGTGCGGATAAGAATGTTGAATTTTCGCCTCAAAAAGCAAGAAGCCCAGTGAATTAAGCTTATCGATGATGGGTTTATTCGCGTCATAAACATTCAAACCCGCAAATTCCCCTGCGCTAGAATCGAATTTGCCTTTAGAGTCAACCGGCATGACAATATCCAATTTATATTTTAGGCCGGTTAAATAATCTTCATTTCCATGCCCAGGTGCAGTGTGCACTAACCCGCTACCTTCCTCTGTTGAAACGTAATCTGCCAGGACTACCCTACCCTTTCTTAAGGAAAAGGGATGCATATAAATTAAACCTTCAAGTTCTCTGCCCTTTATCTCCTTTATAATCTCATACTTCTCAATGCCCATCTGGTTGAGTACTGCTAAGCGAACACCTGCGATAATAAGATTTCCTTTTTCTGTCCCAATTAAGGAATATGACAGGTCAGGATGCACTGCCACAGCCGTGTTTGCGATTAATGTCCATGGTGTTGTAGTCCAGATTACTAAATAGGTTTCTTGTTTAAAAACTTCATTTTTCTCTAATTTAAATTTCACATAAATCGACGGAGAACTATGGTCTTCATATTCTACCTCTGCCTCAGCCAGAGCAGTCTCGCACTTAAAACACCAGTTTACAGGCTTAAGCCCCCTGTAGATATAACCTTTTTTAATCAATTCATTAAAAGACCGCACGATTGTTTCCTCATAATCATGGCTCAATGTTAAATAAGGATGCTCCCAGTCACCGGATACGCCCAAACGCTTGAATTGCTCCTTCTGAATTGAGACATATTTCATTGCGTATTCATAGGCTTTCTTTCGAAATTCTATTTGAGCAATCTCAGTTTTATTAATTTTCAATTCTTTAAATAACTGGTGTTCGATAGGCAGGCCATGGCAATCCCAGCCAGGCACATAAGCGCAATCATAACCCTGCATGGTTTTATATTTGACTACAATATCTTTCAGGGTTTTATTTAATGCATGGCCGATGTGTATATCTCCGTTTGCATAAGGCGGCCCATCGTGTAGTATATATTTTGGCTTCCCGGAAGATTTTTCGCCAATAAGCTGATAAAGTTCCATTTCCTGCCATTTTTGCAAGCAAAGCGGCTCCCTGCGAGGAAGATCTGCCTTCATCGGGAACTTGGTTTGGGGAAGATTTAAAGTAGATTTATAATCCATTATTTTATTTGATATATTTTCCGATAATAATATCTAAATCTTTTTTTATTTTAGCGGGAATAACTTTTTTATCAGTGATGATAGCGTGTTTTAGCGCATTAGCGCAGCTGCAGTTTCTTTGCACAGGAATATCTTTTATAACTTGGCGCAGTATTTTTTTGGCATTTTCGACATTCTTATGTAGATTTTTTATAATCATATCAATGGTAACGCTTGCATGGTGCGGATGCCAGCAATCATAATCGGTAACTGACGCTAAAGTCGCATAACAGATTTCAGCCTCTCTTGCTAATTTTGCCTCGGTAAAATTTGTCATTCCGATTACGTCCATTCCCCAGCTGCGGTAAAGTTGCGACTCTGCCAAAGTAGAAAATGCAGGGCCTTCCATATTGATGTATGTCCCGCCGTTATGCGCCTTTATCTTAAGGTCAGTGGCTGTCTTGTATAATATCCCGCCAAGCTCTGCGCAGACAGGATGGGCAAATTCAATATGCGCTACGATGCCCTCTTCAAAAAAAGACATATCTCTTGCATAATTGGTCCTGTCTACAAACTGGTCTACTATTACAAAATCCAAAGGCCGCAGTTCCTCTTTAAGGCTACCGCAGGCGGTAACAGAGATAATTCTTTCTACGCCCAGCTTTTTCATCGCATAAATATTAGCCCTGTAATTTATGTGGCTGGGAGACAAACGGTGGCCTACGTCATGGCGCGGCACAAAGACTACATCTTTGCCCTCTAAACTGCCAATCACAAATTTACCTGAAGGCTTGCCAAAAGGAGTATTAAATTCCATCTCCTTTTTTATTTTAATCCCTTCTATTTTATACAATCCGCTTCCGCCGATAATTCCGATACGCGCCATATTACCCCCTTGATAATTCTTTTGCCCGCATGACTGCTACTTTAACTGCATCGGTTAATGTCCCGCCGTTATGCAGTATCTGTAACGCTGCTTCTGTTGTGCCTCCTTTAGATGTCACTTGATTTCGTAGCTCTTCGGGGCTTAATTTTGTATACGCTAATACTAACTCGCTAGCAATTATTGTTTCCTTAGCCAAAAGTAAAGAAAGTTGCTCGTCTAATCCCACTTCTTTTGCCGCCTTGGCTAAAGAATCAATAAACTTTTCACTAAACCTGTCCTTATCTTGTTTATACTCATCATAGTGATTTACAACTGCATCAAAATAATATCCAGGCCCACTTCCAGAAACCGCAGTAACCGCATCCAATTTATCTTCATTTACTTCCTGAACCTTACCAATTAAACTAAATATATTTTTTGTAGATGCAATATCATCTTGTGTTGTAAATTTTCCCTTACATATGCATGTTATGGATTTTCCAGTGATTGCGCCAAGATTAGGCATAGCTCGTACTACGCGTATATTTCCTAATTTACCTTCGATGTAAGTAGTTCCTATTCCAGCGGCAATACTAATGAACATTTTACCTTTTGCAGATAATTTAATTTCTTTTAAAACTTCATCAATGTCCTGCGGTTTAACTGCTATAAGAATAATATCAACCAACTCGACCAACTCAGGAATGCATCCTACAATCGACTTATTCGGTATTGTCCGAAGTCTGCTAGTATCTTTATCAACTACGAAAACGTCGTATTCATCCTTAAGCCTTTCGGCAATCGCCGAACCCATATTGCCAAATCCAATAATGCCGATTTTTTCTTTCATGCTCCTAACCTTCAAATATAGCCCGTCCCAGCCTTATCATAGTTGACCCTTCTTCTATTGCAACTTGGTAGTCATCAGTCATGCCCATAGACAAAACTCGTAACTCATAACTCATAAGTCGTAACTCATTAATTTTTTCTTTTAATTCCCTCAACATCCTAAAATAGGGCCTGGCTTTTTCCGGATTATCTACGAGAGGCGCAATAGTCATAAGGCCGTCTACTTTTATATTCTTAAGCCCGGATACCTCTCCAATAACTTCTGCCGTATTGTTGGGCTCTAACCCGAATTTCGTTGCTTCCTTGGAAGTCTTCACTTCAATTAATATATTCTGAATCTTATTTATCTTGGCTGCCTGCTTGTCGATTTCAACTGCCAAGCGCAAGGAATCTATAGAATGAATAAGGTCAAAAATCTTAACCGCTTCTTTTGCTTTATTGGTCTGCAGGTGCCCAACCATGTGCCACTTAATAGTCGATAGTCTATAGTCTATAGTCGATAGTGTGTTATATTTCAAAAGGGCTTCTTGTACCCGATTCTCTCCAATATCAGCTATACCTGCCTCTATTACTTCCTTAATTTGCCCGCTTGTCCTGTTTTTAGTTACAGCCACAATATTTATTTCGTTAGGGTCGCGGTTAATTTTGGAACAAACTAAAGAAATCCTCTCGTTTATTTTTAATAAATTATCCCTAATCATAACATTTAACTAATATATTATACATAAGAAAAGCAATGGGTCAAGCTTGCTTCGTTTCTTGGGGCTGTGCGCTCCTTAGAAATATTCCTGATATACCTCTTTAAAACGATTTACTAACTTAAGGACAAGATTCTTGGTGGGTTGATAAACAGGCATATTGAGAGAGAGTTTATTCTGCGTGGCAAGACAGACCATACCCAGAGAAGTCAAATAAGTTAAATACCTTTCGCCCGATAATATGTTATCCTGGTTTGTCAAAGAAAGGACCCTGGGGTTAGTAAGCCGGCCTAATTTTACGGGGATGCCAAGTGTATTTTCTAACGTCTCAATGAAGCCTTCTAAGGCAGCGGTCCTGCCTACAATCAGAAAATTGTTGATTTCATAAAGGGGAACTCTTTTTTCTACCGCTTCTTTAATACTGGAACAAATTAACTTTGCAGAGGAAGTAATTACCTGGGAAACCAACTTTTGTTTTATCGGTTTATAAAAGTCGCTTTTCCTTACTAAAATCTCCTTGTCCTCCGGTATCTGATATTCTCCTATTGCCCCATAAGACCTTTTTATATCTTCTGCGAAATCAAGGGGAATCTTTAGCGCCTGGCAAAGTTGTTCGGTGAGGTTATCTCCTCCCAGATTCAGGATTTCAATATCTTTAAGTACTCCATCCCTAAATACCGATACCTCTGTTATATCGCTTCCGATATCGCAGAGTAAATTTAGGCCCCCCTGAAGTTCGCGATTGAATACTGCCTGACTTGTAGCAAAACCTGAAAAAAATAAATCTTTTATCTCATATCCGGACTGATTAATTACGCGGCTTAAGCTCTGTATAGAAGAAAGTTTTCCGCAGATTAAAAATAAGTCTACTTCCAGTTTATGGCTATATAATCCTATGGGGTCCTGGATATTGCTCTTTGAATCTATTGTGTAGCTAGAAGGTATCAGATGGATTATCTCTTCTTCCAGGCCGGAGCCCAAAATACGCGCCTGCTCATTAACTCTCATTATATCTGACATGGTGATAACTTTATTACCCCTCTCAGCAAGCGGGATGATTGCGCGGCTGTGTTTTGTAAGGATATCCCTTCCGGAAATATTGGTGTATATAAATTTAATATTTATACCTGACTTGGCCTTCAGGCCTTTTAAGAGCTTGCTTGCCGCCTTGATTAAATCTATCGAATCAACAATTATACCCTCCTTGACTCCGCTTGACGCAACGTTGTCAAAGAAAAGCTTCACTAGGTTGCCTTTTCTGATTTCAGCGACACAAGCGGCGATTTTACTGGAACCGATGTCTAATGCACAGATATAGTTATTTTTCATCCCTAAACTTTATTACCGACTCTTTAAATCTCAGGTCAATATATTTTATCTTGGTTAAGTTAAGTTTTTCCTGATTAATTATACCGGCAAGAACCGCGAATTTATCTTTTACCCCCTCCCCGCCAACTCTTACCTCTAATAATTCTTCGGGTCTTGCCTGTGATTTTTTAACCGAGATGTCTTGATTACTATGCGTAAGGGCAATAAATACTGTTGAATTAGAAGGATTTGTTACATCAATTTTTTTTATTTTATAATCTTTTAATGTCTTATTCGTGTTCATCTCTTTAATTATATTCAAAACAAGGTTAATTTCTTTTAAATTATATTTTTTCCCTGGCTTTGGGCCAAAGATTTTTGTCTCCAATCCTAATATAACCGGCAATCCGGCTTGCAAATCCTGGCTAGAAGGGGTAAAAAGAACGCCCTCTTTATCCAAGGCAAAATATTTGTAGAATTTTAATAAGGCTTGTGGCTGGCGTTCTACGAAATCAACAAATATTCGGTCCGGCAAAACCCTGACCAAATTAATTCTGCCATAATTAGGAAATGATTCCAATATGTATCTGGACTCGCCTTCTACATCAATTCTAAATATATTTTTCCCTTTTAAATAAGAAAGATTGACTGAACTATTGTCTCTGGTAATAATTTCTTTTATTTTAAAATAATCAGAGGCACCCAGAATTTTGTAAATATAACTTGTAATAAAAAATAAAGCAAGAAAAATTATTGCAGCGATAATAAAAAATTTAACCAGGACTCCTGCAATTTTATTAAATCTATGGGGCTGACTAGTATTATGTTTTTTCACTGCCTTATAGCCCTAACTAAATCCCCGCGAGGACGGCGTTCATACGCCAGTTTTATCAGCTTAAGGCATAAATCATGAAAATTTATGCCTGTTGCTTTTGCTGCCTTGGGTAGAAGGCTTGTGGAGGTTAATCCGGGTATGGTATTAACTTCCAATATAAATGGTATACCCTCTTTATTCAAAATCATATCAACCCTAGAACAGCCAAAACATCCTAAAAGTTTATGCGCAGACAGAGCAGCGTCTTTGGCGCCCCTTAATATACTTTCTTCTAATTCAGCAGGTACTATATAGCGCGTCAACCCTGACTGGTATTTTGCCTCATAATCAAAAAAAGTTCTTTTGGGTATTATCTCTATAACCGGAAGGGCCTTTTCATCCAATATACCCACTGTGAGTTCTCGTCCTTTTATGTATTCTTCAATGATTATTCTTTCATCAAATCTGAATGCCAGGTCTATCGCCTCTCCCAGGCCCTGTTCTTCATAAACAATGGATAGACCTATGCTTGAACCGCCCCCTGCGGGTTTTACCACCAAAGGCAGATGCAGGTTTGCGTAACTCTTACAATTTATATTATAACATTTTTTTTCTATTGCCTTATACCTTGGCACCCGTAAGCCATGGACCTCGAAGATCTGGCGGGAATAAACTTTATCCATAGCCAATTTGCTGGCCAATACTCCTGAGCCGGTATAAGGAGTTTTAAGCATCTCTAAAATCCTCTGGATTCCTCCATCCTCTCCGAAACGGCCATGTAACGCTAAAAAAGCACAGTCGATTTTGCGCGACTTTATTAAACGCATGTTTTCTTTTTGGTTATCTGTCTCTATTTCAACTGCGCATACGTCTAACTCCAGTTGCTTCAAGGCTTCATATACCGCCTTACCTGACTTAAGTGAAATCTCTCTTTCCGAAGAAGGGCCACCCATCAATACGCCTATTTTACCGAATTTTACTGCCATATCTTTATCTCCGGCTCTAAAGTGACCCTGAATTTATCTTTGACTTTCTTCTGGATTAAATGCATTAATTTCAGAACATCATTTGCCGACGCCCTCCCCCGATTTAAAATAAAATTTGCATGTCGGCAAGAAACACAGGCATCGCCTATTCTTTTACCTTTTAAACCGCAGGAATCTATTAACCTGCCTGCTGATTCACAAGGCGGATTCTTAAAAATACAACCGGCATTAGGAG